>CAZSOG010000126.1:0-9005 GCA_964607555.1 uncultured Pirellulaceae bacterium
ATAATCATGCGCTCCACCCACACAAGGTGGGCGGGGGCGTAACTCCCTGGACTGTGGTGACTTGCGCCATTCGTGACGGACAAAGTGGCGCTGTCCAATAAGAAATAAGAAATTAGAAATAAGAAATAAGAAATAAGAAAGTCGGGAATCTGCAATGCGTGCGGCTTTCTGCTGACGAAACGGCATGTTGTGCGAGGCAGCTTTTCTACGCACCGTTGCTGGCATCCGGCGTGTTGACACGGTCAACGAGCCACTTGGCCAATCGGTCGAGTCCCGCGCCGTCCAGGGCGGAGACTTCAAAGATCTCCGCATCCGGCGCGAGGCGCTGCATATCCTGGCGCGCCCGCTGCAGATCAAACTGGCAGTGTGGCAGCAGATCATTTTTGGTGATGATCAGGGCGTCACTGCGCTGAAAAATAGCCGGGTACTTTATGATCTTGTCGTCACCCTCGGCGATACTCAAGGCAACCAGCCGCAGGTGTTCCCCCAAATCGTAGCCGGCCGTGCAAACCAGATTTCCAACGTTTTCGATCCAAAGAGTTCGAACGGCGTCCAGGTCCAGGCCCCCGACCGAGGCCGCGATCATATTCGCGTCGAGATGACACATCCCCTCGGTATTGATCTGAACGACCGGTACCTTGATTTTCTCCATCCGTTCGGCATCGATTTGCCCGGCGATATCTCCTTCGATAACGGCCGGTTTGAGATCTTTCCCAAGGCGCGGAAACAGGCCTTCCAACAATGTGGTTTTGCCACAACCGGGCGAGCCCACCAGGTTAATCACGAACACGCCCGCGGCGCTGAACTGGTCTCGGTTCTCACTCGCCAACTGATCATTTGCTTTGAGAATCTTCTTTGCCGCTACGATCTTCATGATACCGATTCCTCATCCGTCGTCTTCAAGTTCTATTGACTGGAGCAGTAATTGCTGGCCACCCTGGATCGTGACGCGCGAGCTACCACAATCGGGACACAAGGCCGTCAATTCATCGGTTGGATGCACGGCGTGACAGTCCCGGCAAACCAGCTCGGCGCGCGGTTGATCGACGGCGAGTTCCGCGCCATCGGCGATCGTGCCCGGACGGAGAAGTTCGAACGCGAAGCGGAGCGAATCGACATGCGCGCCCGAGAGCCGGCCCACGACCAGGTGTACCGCCAAGACACGTCCCGCATGACCGGAGCGGCGCACCTCCGACTCGATCTGCTCGAGCAGCGTTTGGACAATCGACATCTCGTGCATGGTGGATCAGTCGATCGTCGCCAGTTGCACCCGCGCGCCTTCCAATCGCGTGGCCAGCAACTTCACGAGGCTCAGCAGGATATGATGGGCCATTTCGTGATCCTGATAGCATAGCGCGCGTAGCGCTTCCGCTTGGATCGCGATCAGTTTTGTTTCTGAACGCGTCGTACCCACGGCGGTCGATCGATACGGTTCGACCAGTGCCGACCACATCATCAGCTCGCCGGGCACCAGAGTATCGACCGTACGTTGCTCGCCGGACCCGAGGGTGTACTGAATATCGACTTCGCCTTCGACGACGATATACAATTCATCCGCTTTGTCGCCCTCCCGAAAAATCGTTTCTCCGGCGGGGAGAGTTCGTTCGTCGGCGGCCATCGCGATTTCCCGCAAACGCTCGTCCGTGGCCTTGGTGAAATACGGATACCGTCTAAGTACTTCCGGTGAAATCATGACAAGTGTGCTCCTTACACGGCCGGCTGGCCGCGGCCAGGTGATGGAATGGGCATCGTCGGACACAGGGAACCAAGCAACTGAACGACGCGCATGACCGCATGTGGGATCGCCGCGGCCACGGCAGGCGTACATCGATCGCTAAAGTTTATCACATCCTGGGCCTCGATGCCTACCAGATAGACGTCCCAATCGTTCGGCACATGGACGCCGGCGCGCCGGCCGAAGTCGAGTGCCGTGGGAAGATTGACATCGTGTGCCGAGGCACTTTTCTGGGTCGGGATCATATCGGTCGACAAGGAGTGGATGGTCCCAGGTTCGGCGCCGGTGCAAATCGCGTCAATCACAATGGCCTGATCGTAGCCGATCATCCGCTCCATGAGACGCAACCCGCCCCAGTAATCTTCGGTCACGTCCACGTTGGGTAGCCCGGCCAGCCGCTCGCGCAGCCGCCGAACAACGCGTAATCCGACACTATCGTCAGACACCAGCGGGTTTCCCAACCCGATAACCAGGACTTTACCGTTTCCGGGGGCGGACCCCCCATCACGTCGTGGGGTATGGCAGGACGTCTGCCGGGAGCGCAACGCTCCCGCCGTGTCGCCGACGGTGCCGTTGGACATCGTACCGCCTCTCCCACGCAAATCAGTCAATGTACTGAGACAGTCGTTGCACGACATTGCCGTCCGGATCACGCAAACGAACCTCGAGTGGCATTTGTCCGGGGAGACTATGCGTGGCACACCCAAAACATGGATCGTAGGCACGAAATGCCATTTCCACCATATTGAGGAGCCCTTCGGTGACTTCACCGTTCTTGATGAGTCCTTTGGCCGCCTTCTTCACGGACATGCAGATTGGGGCGTTGTTGTTCGTCGTGCCAACGATCAGGTTCACGTTGGTCACGATGCCCCGCTCGTCCGTCCAATAGTGGTGCGTCAACGTGCCACGTGGGGCTTCCACGCAGCCAACCCCCTCGGTCGGCGTTTCGGTCGGCAAAACTCGATACGTTTCGCCGACGATCTCGGGATCGGTCGCCAGGCGAACCCAGTTCTCGGTCGCGTAAAGCAGTTCGATCAACCGCGCCCAGTGCGTCGCGAGGGTCGGCTGGACCGGTTTCCCTCCCAACGTGTCAAAGAACCGCTCGTACTCGGCTTGCGCCAGTGGGGTGGCCATCCCGTCGGCGGCATTCAGACGCGACAGGGGCGTTGCTCGATAGACTCCCGAGTCCACGCCGTCGGCGAATCCCTTCCAGCCAACCTGCTTGAGATAGGGGAACTTGAGGTACGACCACGGCTCGACACGTTCGGCGACGTACTCGCGGTAGTCTTGCGCATCGTATTTGAACTTCTCCGCGCCATCGGGCCCGACCACGCGAATCTTGCCGTCATAGAAGTTCACATGGTTGTTTTCATCAACCGTGCCCATGTTATACGTCTGGTGCGTATAGGCGTCACTCTTGATCAGGTCCACGTACTCGGAATTCGCCAGCACGACATCGTCGAACAGCTGCAACGAGAATTTTGCGAACTCGATCGCATCGCGGCCGAGTTTTTCGATTTCGTCGCGCTGTTCTTCGGTGATCCCACGGCTCACCCCCCCGGGCAAGCCCCAGTTCGGATGGACGGCACGGCCCCCGATCATTTTGATCAGCGCGTGTCCGTCGCGCCGCATCTTGAGGACCTTTCCGGCGATGTCCATGCCGACCTTATTGACGACACCGATCAGGTTCCGTTCCGCGGGCGGCGCGGTTGGTCCGACGACGAAATCAGGACCGCCCAGGGCGTAGAAGTGCGTGGTATGATCGGTTGCGAAGAAGATGCTATAGAACATCTCGCGCAACTTCTTGGCGGTCGGTGGTGGATCGACGTGAAAGACGTTGTCCAGCGCCTTGGTCGCTGCCATATGGTGGGCTTCGGGGCAGACCCCGCAAATCCGCTCGGTCAGATTGGGCATTTCTTCGGCGGGCCGTCCCTGGCAGAATTTCTCGAAACCACGCAGTTCCGGAATCTGTAGGTAAGCGTTGGCCACATTTCCTGATTCATCCAGGAAAATATCGATTTTGCCGTGTCCTTCCAGACGAGTGATGGGGTCGATGGAAATGCGTTTCATGATTCGTCCCTTTGCAGCAACGTCACGATCGGCAGTGCGTAGCCGACCGGCGTCGTTTAATGTCCGTTACCGTTCGCACCGACGGGCTTTTTCGCGCGACGCATGAGACTGCCCGGCAGACTGAAACGATAAAACGTTCCAGCCGGATCCGGGATTCCCTTGCGGATGATCTCGGCGATCTCGTCGGGGTCATCCGAATCGATCACTGATGCCAGCGCGCTCATCATCCGTGCGCCATAGTCTTCGGCGTCGCCATTGGGCCCATAGCATCCAATACAAGGCGAGTTCACTTGCGGGCAGAGACAGCCACACCCGGCACGCGTCGCGATGCCGCAACAAATGATGCCCTGCTCGAGCAAGCAGATATCCGGATCGGGGATGATTTCCCAGGTCCGCTTGAATTCCCTGATCTTCTTTTCCGTGCGGGTCCGATTACAAGAGTCACAGACGGTCGTCGTGGCGCCGATGACGGACCCCTTGGGCGGCACATTGCCGGTCAGCAGGGCCTCGATCGCCTCCCAGATCCGCTCGGATTCGGGCGGGCAGCCGGGCAGGAAGTAATCGACATCGACCGTCTGGCCCAGGGTCCGCAGCGTATCATAAAAGACGGGCAATTGCAGCGTCCCTTCGGGGACGGTTGTCTCGTGCTGCGGGCGGACATGCTCGGGATTTTCGGTCGAGACGGTCTCTTGGTAGGCACAGTCGAAAATCTCCTGGCGGTCGTGCAGATTCGCCAGGCCGGGAATACACCCTTCGCTGGCGCACGAGCCGAACGCGATCAGCACTTTCGACTTGCGGCGCAACAACTGGGCCATGTATTCCTGCTCACTTGTCCGGATCCCGCCATTGAACAAGCAGACATCGATTTCACCGTCCGCCATCTTTTCAACGTCGCGTACCTTGCCATCGGTCGCGCAGGGGAACAAGACGATATCAAAGGCGTTGGCCACATCCAGGATCTTCTCGTGGATACCGAGGATGGAGATTTCGCAGCCACCACAAGAGGCGGCCCAATAAATGGCCAATTTCCCCTTCGTCTTCGCCTCCGGTGCGTCCGTTTCTTTGGGATCTGTCGTCGTGCTCATGCCGGTACCTCCATCGCCTCGTTATGCTCCTTGACGATGTCTTCCAACGCCTGGAGTCGTGCGCCGTTTTCTTGCCAATTGTCGGACCAGTTCAGCGGCCCAAGCTGGCGAACCTGTTCGACCATTTTGTCAATGGCCTCGGCCAATTGCTGCCCTTCGGCGGCCGACGCCCACACGAGCTCGACACGTTCGTCCTCCACGCCCATGGCGCGAAGTGTATGCCGTAACATGCTGAAACGGCGCATCGCCTTGTAGTTCTGTTCAATGTAGTGGCACTCGCCCGGATGGCAGCCGGCGATCATGACGCCATCCGCGCCGAAGCTCAACGCCTTCAGCACGAACGTGGGATCAACGCGTCCACTGCACATGACGCGAATGATGCGCACATTGGGCGCGTAGCTGATCCGCGCCGTTCCAGCCAGGTCAGCGGCTCGATAAGAACACCAGTTACATAGAAAACCAACGATTCGTGGTTCAAACTTCTCGTCGCTCATCGGACACATGCTCCTTACGAGATGGGTACTTCCGCCATCCCCGACGTATCAGAGAGCCCGGCTGGCTGCAGCGCATCCCAGAGGGCCCCCTCAATCTCCGCGAAGATTTGCTGGTCGTTGAAATGGGCGCCACTGATCACGTGCGCGGGACATGCGGAAACACATGTCCCACACCCCTTGCATAATGCCGTGATCACATGGCTGACCCCGCGCGCCGTGTCGTATTCAATCGCGTTGAACGGGCACAAGTTATTGCAGATACGGCACCCGGAACAGTTCTCCTCGTCAATCGAGGCCACGACCGGTTCGATCATGACTTTGCCTTTCGTGATCATCGCCAAGACGCGTGCCGCGGCGGCCGCGCCCTGCGCGACGGATGCCGGAATGTCCTTCGGACCCTGGCACGCACCCGCCACGAAAACGCCGTCCGTCATCGTCGCCACCGGGTCGAGCTTGGGATGCCGCTCGGTGTAGAATCCGGCCATGCTGCAGGAGATGCCACATTTCAATCCCATGTCACGCGCGTCAGCTTGCGGTTCCAACGCGCCCATAAGAACGACCATGTCGACCGGGATGCGGCGTTGGCGGCCCTGCAGCGTATCTTCGCATTGCACGATCAACTTACCCTGCTCTTCCGCCAGTCGCGCGGCGTCCGTGACCTCGGAGACCTTGCCACGAACAAAATGCATCCCCTCACCCAGCAGCCGCTGATAAAACTCCTCGCACATCTTCTGATTCGTGCGGATGTCAATGTAGAAGGAATATACTTCCGCGTTCGTCTTTTCCATCAAGAGATGGCCGAATTTGAGCGATGCCATGCAGCAAACGGCCGAACAGTGCGCATTGTATTTCGTGTCACGACTGCCCACGCAGTGGATAATCGCAACACTTTTCGGCTCCGTCTTGCCGTCGCGCAACACGATCTTGCCATTTGTCGGCCCGGCCGCGTTGCATAAACGCTCCAGCTCCAAACTGGTAAAGACATTCGCCAGGCGGCCATAACCGTATTGCGGAATCCGATGGCAATCGAACATCTTCCATCCCGTCGCCATGATGATGTTGCCGACGTTCAACTCAAGCAACTCATCCTGTTGGTCGAAGTCGATCGCGTCGGTCGGGCACAGCTTGCGGCAGGCCCCGCATCGTTGCCGCTCGAACCAGATGCAGGACTCGGTATCCAACACCGGGACACGTGGCACCGCTTGTGGAAAGGGCACGTAGATCGCCTTGCGGTTCCCCATCCCCGCCTCGAACTCTCGGTCAACCACGTTCCGCGGACATTTCTCGACGCAAACACCACAACCGGTGCATTTGTCGTAGTCCACTTTGCGCGCCTTGCGACGCACCTTGACCTTGAAGTTGCCGACCGAGCCACTGACTTCCTCAAGCTCCGAATAGGTCAGCAACGTCACGTTTTCATGCTGGCCCGCTTCGGACATCTTGGGTGTCAGAATACAAGCCGAGCAATCAAGCGTCGGGAAGGTCTTGTCAAACTGGGCCATGTGCCCGCCAATCGACGGTTGCCGCTCGACCAGGTAGACCGGGTACCCGGCGTCGGCCAACTCGAGCGTCGCCTGCAGACCGGCAATGCCACCCCCGACGACCAGCGTGGCCGGATTGACATCGACATACATCGGCTCCAGCGGCTTCTGCCACTTGACCCGTTCGGCCGCTGCCGAAACCAGCGATTTGGCCTTTTCCGTGGCTGCCGCACGATCCTTGTGCACCCACGAACAGTGCTCGCGAATGTTCGTCATCTCCATCAAGTACGGGTTCAGGCCCGCGTTGGAACATGCGCGCCGAAACGTCTTCTCGTGCAAGTGCGGACTGCAGGCGGCCACCACGACACGCGTCAGGCCCTCCTTGCGAATGTCATCCTCGATCAGCTTCTGACCGAGATCGGAACACATGAATTTGTAATCGCGTGCGACAACGACATCGTCGACGTTTTCGCTGGCCCACTTGGCCACATGCTCGACATCTACCTTACTGGCAATGTTGCTGCCGCAATGACATACGTAAACGCCGACTTTCTCGGCCATCATCAGTCTCCTTGATCACCGTCCCGAAACCACTACCCAGTCTCGGACCTCGTTTTCTGACTCCCCGCGAAATCAAGCCTCCGCCGCTGCCGCCTGCGCGTTCAGCTTGGCCCGAATGACCGGCTCGGCCGATACGATTTCCTTGCCGAAACCGAGTTTGTCCATTTCAATCCCCAGGGCGACGCCCAGCAACTGCGTGAAGAAAATAATCGGCATCTTGAAATCTAAATTGAAAAAGTTGTTCACCCGCCCCTGATACGCGTCCAGATTGAGCTGGCACATCGGACACATGCACAACACGACGTCGGCGTGATAGTCGACGGCACTCTGTAACAACCGTCGAATCAGCTCGAACGCGGCCGCTTCCGTAATCTGTGTCATGTGCCCACCACAACAGTGCGCCTTGACCGGATAGTCGACCACCTCCGCACCGAGCCACGTGAACATCTCGTCCATCTTCATCGGGTACTCGGGATTGTCGAATCCGTCGAACGGCCGTACGATCTGACAGCCGTAATACGGCGCGACACGCAGCCCCTTAAGCGGCTGGACCGCTTTCGCCTTGATCTGCTCTTCACCCACTTCGGTATACAACAACTCGAGCAAATGCCGTACCCGCACGCGCCCCGCGTCGTAGTGCAGGCCACCCGCGCCAAGCGACTCATTGATCTTGGCGTTCATCTCCGGATGCTCCTGCATCAGCGCGTCGGTCTTCTTCAGATTGAGAAAACAGGCGGCACAGGGGGCCACGACGTCTTTCAGTTCCGGCCGAATCAACGCCAAGTTGCGCGCGATCACACTGGTTGCCACCAGTTCGTCCTGAGTAAAATACTCCGTGGCGCCACAACAGTTCCAGTCGTCAATCTCTTCGAGTTCGAAATCGAGTGCTTCGGCGACCGCCCGGACCGACAGGTCATAGGCCGCACTTCCTGATTCCAGTGAACAACCTGGATAGTACGCGTGTTTCACGACGTCCCTCCAATCTCCTTGGCTTTCTTAATGATCGCTTGTAACTGATCGAGTTGGCGGATCTTGTTCGGCGTTAAGTGAATTCGACCGCGGCTGAACATCGATAAACCCATTCCGCCCATCTTGAACATGCTCATCGGCTTGTGGAAAAAGTAATATCGACTCGCTAATCCGAACTCGAAACTCCGACCGTATTTGTCCACGAGATCCGTGAATGTACGTGCCAACGCCGGAGCGTCCGTCTCCCGGGCCAAACCATCGGCAATCGCCGTGCGTTTCAGCGTGTACATGATCTCAGTGATCGGAATCTCCTGTGGACAGCGCGTCGTGCAAAAATAACACGAAACACAGCACCACATCGTGTTCGATTCGAGTACCGCTTCGCGCCGGGCACCCGCAATCAGACGATGTACAAATAACCCGATCGAACGAGGAAACCACCATGGCGAAAAAGGCGCTCGAGGGCATTCGCATCCTCGACATGACGCACGTCCAGTCGGGGCCGACCTGTACCCAGATCCTGGCCTGGTTCGGGGCCGACGTGATCAAGGTCGAGCTGCCCGGCCGAGGCGACATCACGCGCATCCAGTTGCGCGACCTGCCCGACGTG
>CAZSOG010000127.1:0-8916 GCA_964607555.1 uncultured Pirellulaceae bacterium
GCACGGTGCGCGCATGTGGTAGCCTAAGAATCTAATACCGCGCGTTGTTGCCGACGGCCGCATTGCCTAGCGTGGTCGTTTGGCCAGTGACCAACGCCTGGCTGGCGCGGCCCCGGTATTCAACAAAAAGCAGCGCGTCGGTGCGGCTTGTATTCCCGAAAACAGGGGTCAAAATACCGAATGGGTTCGGGCGTTGCGGCCCCGGTGAGGCGACGACACCACAGCTCAGCAGCAACACGCGTTCGACTGGCCAGCGGAACCGTTCGTGGAGTCGCCAGCTGACCAATTGGGGGACCTGGATCTGGGCCCGCTGGGCTTGGCCGTTGAAGCCGGGCAGGTCCACCGACACGGTTACGAGTTTCTCAACGTCATCGATACTGCACTTCAGCACGGCATCCAGCGTCCGCTCGTCTTGCGATAGCAAGGAACTGATCCGCAGTGTGAACCCTTCTTGGACCTGCCGCACCTCCGGTTCGAAACCGGCCCAGCCGTTGGTGCGCGCCCGATACGCATGGACATACGTGCGCGGACGCAGCTGGGAGACGGTTTGCGTCTGGCCGTTGTAGGAGACCAGGTTCGCCGCGCTATGCTCCTGGTAATCGGCCCGTTTTTGCAGATCGGCCAGGAGAAGGGCCGCGTCTTCCTTGGAGATTAGCCACGCATCAATTCCCGGCGTCTGGACCGTTATGGGGCGCAGACGCTGTAACGCGGTCGTTCGCCAGTTCGGGCTGCTGACCGACACGATTCGCAGCCCGATGACTTGCGGCTCGTGCGTCCCACTCACGAACCGATCAACGACGTCGGCCACGATGCGCTGCATCTCCGGCGTGTGATAGACGCTCAGCGTGCTCTTGTTGGCGCTGAGCAGCCCGAGCGGTTCCGTAAACCACACGTCAGTGCCCGTTTCACGCAGAATCCAGTCAATAATCGCTTGTTCGGGATGCTCGGTCCCTTTGACTTTCGCGGTGTACGTGCTGATATCATATTGCCGCCACACCTGTCCAGCGCCGTTCGGGAGCACGCCCTTACCACGTGCGACCGAGACCGTGGTGGCGGCTGCCGCGCGCACGCGGTTGGCGTCGAGTGTCGAGGTGCCGGGCGAAAGATCCGTGGCTGCGGCCTCGTGGGGCGTGTCGGCCGCGCGCCAGTTTGTTTTCGTGCCTGTCGCTGGAACCTGTGCCGCGGCGATTTGCGCCAGCCACACCCCGATGAGAATCGTGCCGGTTATTTGCCTGACCACTTCGCGCCTCCGTTGCCTGTGCGAGTTCGACTCGCCACCAGTGGGCCCCGGCCGTTTGAGGGAGACCCTGCCTGGCGGACGGCGGAGTATAGACCAATGTCGCGAAGCAAGGCAAGATAGTTTTGCGGCACCCTCGTTGGTCCCGATGGTCTGGCGGGCATCTGTCGCGTCGGGGAATCCGCCCGCCACGTCAGACCCGTGTGCTTCCATCCGTGTGCGTTTTCCGGTCTGGTACGGCGTGGAACCACCCCGAGTGGCATGCGCTCACGGACCGAGCCACACGGATAAGAGCCGAACGGCGCCGGTCGGTGTCGTTCTGGTGTCGTTCTGGTGTCGTTCTTGCTTATTCCCAACTGTTCACGGACCAGAAGAAAAAGAACGCTAATCGATGCTAGTTCTCGCTAATATCGGAAAACCTCGTCTTGAAATGCCTTCAGTTTCTCTACGACCTGCCGGATTCGTGTTGAGTGTTGCAGACCTTCTAGGGGGGTATCGTTAGCGTGGATCAGTGAAGATCAGTCTCCCAGCTCCGGTGACCACCCCCGCATTGCCCAGACCCCCATGGGTTTGTCCCATGGGTGAATCAGTCTCCCAGCTAAAGTGGACCCAATTCGCCCACATTCCGGGGTTCTCTTCAGCCCAGCATACGTCCGCCTTCGGCGGACGCCATCACAGAAACCGATTGACGATATTCTCGAGCAACTCCTGGCGGCCGCTCGTGTTGGGTTGGATTTCGCACTTATCCAGCATGTAGGCCTCCAGCGACCTAAAGTCCGCCGACCCCGATTCGATTTCGGCACCGATTCCCGTGTCCCAGCTAGCGTATCGGTCGGTCAATCGCTGGCTCAGTTCGCCGTCAGCGCGGATGGCCGCGGCGATTTTCAGGCCGCGTGCGAACGCGTCCATTCCGCCGATATGCGCGTAAAACAGATCGATCGGTTCGAAACTCTCACGCCGAACCTTGGCATCGAAATTGACGCCACCCGGGTTCAGCCCACCGTATTTGAGAAGGGTCAGCATGCATTGGGTCGTCAGGTAGAAGTCGGTTGGGAACTGGTCGGTATCCCAGCCCAGCAACATGTCGCCGGTGTTGGCATCGATCGATCCCAACGCGCCCTGCATGCCCGCATACTCGAGTTCATGGTGCATCGTGTGCCCCGCCAACGTAGCGTGATTCGTTTCGATGTTCAGCTTGAAACTGTCCATCAAATCGTAGGCGCGCAAAAAGTTGATGCAGGCCGCCGCGTCCGAGTCATACTGGTGCTTGGTGGGTTCCTTCGGTTTGGGTTCGATCAGGAACTGGCCCGTGAACCCGATTTCCCGGGCGTAGTCGACGGCCAGATGCATGAAGCGGGCCATATGATCGAGCTCGCGCTTCATGTCGGTATTCCACAGGTTTTGGTACCCTTCGCGTCCGCCCCAGAAGACATAATTCTGACCGCCCAGTCTCTTTGTAACTTCGAGGCATTTCTTGACTTGCGCCGATGCATAGGCGAACGCATCGGCGTTGCAGCTGGTCGACGCGCCGTGCATGTAACGCGGATTGCTGAAGAGATTGGCGGTACCCCAAAGCAGCTGAACGCCCGTCTGTTCTTGCTCTTGCTGCATTACCTCGACCACGGCGTCCAGGTTCCGGTTCGTCTCGGCCAGCGTCGTGCCTTCCGGAGCGACGTCCCGGTCGTGAAACGCATAAAAGGGCGCGCCCAGTTTCGAGATGAACTCGAATGCCGCATGCACGCGGCGAATGGCGTTGTCGACCGACTCGCTGCCGTCGTCCCAGGGGCGGAGCATGGTTCCTGGTCCAAACGGGTCAGCCCCCGTCCCTCGAAAAGTGTGCCAGTAGACGACGCTGAACCGCAAATGTTCCTTCATCGTCTTGCCTTCGACCACTTCATCTTCGTTGTACCAGCGGAACGTCAGCGGATTCTTGGACTCGGGGCCTTCGTAACGGATCTTCTCGACGTCGGGAAAAGCGGTCATTTCGTATGGTCTCCTTCGCGGTTATCGGTGGCATGAAAAATCAGCTAGTGGCCGTACGTTACACTTGCCGCAGACGGGCATTTTTTCGACAATGCCGCGTGACCGCAGTGTATCGCGGATTGGTCCGACACTCCAGTTGGCCTCTTCCCGGACGATGGGCGGCGCGCCTCGCAAACCATGATTAACGAACGTCGGGAGCAGGAACAAGGGGGGTATGTGGCGTCCAGGGCTTAACGCGGGCAGCGCCCGCAAGGTTGAAGGCTGAAGACCGAAGACTGAAGGGTTTGCGGCGTAAGGTCTCGGGAAAAACATGCGCGCACGGTGCGCGCAGGTTACCACCTAAGAATCGAACGAGGTTTCCCTCCAACCAACGGACGGATCTCCGGGCCGTGACGGCTCGGAGAGCCGCGCTCCGTGTAGCGCCCAACAAAGCGATTTTTAGCGCCGCCCGATATCCAGGTGGGCGGCACACGTAGGTCGGTTTTCCAAACCGACCGCGCGCAACCCCAATCGCATGCCCGTTTGCATTGCCCCATGACCCATGCGTAGTCTGATCCAAAATCTTGACTGAAGTTTTGCAAAACGCTAAATCAAGGCCAATTCTGTCGTCGTAAGTCCTTATATCACGTCGGCTTAACCCCTAAAAACTGGTCTTGAAACGCCAAAATGCAAAACTTCAGTCTTGACTCAAAATCATCAAATCCCGGCCGATGAGGTCTCGAACGACGGCGCTGACGTTCCCCAATCTCACGCTGGGGCACGGACACGTGAGAGAAACGTGTGGGCTACTTGACGCGGCCGCGTCACTGGCATAGTTTTCGCGTGCTGGCGATGCGGTCGACGTTGGCCGCGCGTTGGGAGTTGTCCGCGGCCGGTTCGGGTCGCGGAAGTTCAGAAACCCGATGCTGGAATCGAGTGGTCGTGAAACGCGCTCTACAAGTTGCCGTTTTTCTCGGGTTGCTGTATACGTTTCTCCTCAGCATTGGCCTGGTTGGAGATTCGTTCAAGCTGTTTGGCAAGGACTTGGCGCATCAGGTTTTCGCCTTCACGTCGAATCCTCTGGTCGGGTTGTTTATTGGCGTGCTGAGCACTTCGATCGTGCAGAGCTCGTCCACCACGACATCGATCGTGGTTGGCCTGGTCGGCGCGGGCCAGATGTCGGTGGTCAATGCCGTGCCGATTATCATGGGCGCCAACATCGGCACCAGTGTCACGAACATACTTGTGTCGTTCGGACACATTTCACGTGGTCCCGAGTTTCAGCGGGCGTTTGCGGCCGCGACGGTGCATGATTTCTTCAATGTGCTGAGTGTGCTGATTCTCTTTCCGCTGCAGTGGAATTTCCATATGCTGAGCTGGATCGCGGATTGGCTTGCGGGCATGTTGACCGGGGGCACCAATTGGACGTTTCACAGTCCACTGAAGATGGTCATCAAACCGGTGGTTCACGAAATCATCATCCTTATGGGGTGGGTCACGAATTGGCCCGTGATGCAAGCCATTCTCTTGTTGTTGCTGGCCGCGATCCTGCTCTTTGTCTCATTGAAATACATGACGGCAATCATGCGGGGGGCCGTCATGGAGAAAGCGAGCGGTTTTTTTCGGAAGACGGTTTTCCGAACACCCTACTTGGCCTTTTTTGTGGGGATGGTCTTGACCGCGACCGTGCAGAGCAGTTCCGTGACAACCTCGATGATCGTGCCGTTGGCGGGTGCCGGGATCTTGACCCTGGCACAGGTGTATCCGTACACGCTCGGCGCGAACGTTGGCACCACCATTACCGCGCTGCTGGCGTCGCTGGCGGTGACAAACAACTTCAAGGCGGCGGTTGCGGTGGCACTGTCCCATTTTCTGTTCAATGTGTTTGGAATCTGCGCGATCACGGCGTTTCGGCCGATTCGAGTTCTGCCGATGCGGTTGGCTGAAGCACTCGCGAACGCGAGCCGCCGCCGTCGCTGGCTCCCAGTCGTTTACGTGTTGGTCGCGTTTTTTCTGGTGCCGGCACTGCTGATTTTCCTTTTTTCATGAAGGTCCAACTATGTGGAAAGAGCTGCTGCGGGTCTGGCGATCAAGCGATTTGCTTTCGTTGGCGTGGGAGGAATCCTACAAGATGCTGGAGATTGATGAGCGCATGTTCACCGAGGCCGTGCGCGTCCTGCGGGAGTCGGACGACAGTTTGGTCGATTTGACGATTCGCAAACTCGATACACGTGTCAACAAGTACGAACGCGATGTGCGTCGCAAAGTGATGACCCACTGCACGGTCGCGGGGCCAACCGATATTCCCGGTGGCATGGTGCTGGTCAGCATCGTCATTGATATCGAGCGAATTGGCGACTACTGCAAGAACATCCTTGACTTGGCGTCGGCACATCCCCGCCGGTTGCATGTCGAGATGTACAACAGCGTGTTGTCCGAAATCGAACAAGAAATCAAAGCGTGTTTTCAACAGGCGCCGGAAATCCTTCGGTCGCAGGACACCGACCAGGCCCGGCAGGTCATGCGAACTTATCGGGCGCAAGTGTCCGATACGTGCGACCAGATCGTGCAGGATGTCGTTACGGGAAAGCTTAACAGCGAGTTGGCGGGCGAAGCCGCCGCGTTGGCGCTGTACGCCCGCTACCTGAAACGCATCAGCGCCCATCTCAAGAACGTGCTGTCCAGCGTCGTCAATCCATTTCACCGCATCGGCTACAAAGAGAAACGAAAAGACAACGGCACGAAGCCATGAGAACATGGCGGGTGGACGACCACGGCCGCGGGTCGACGGATCGCAGTCGAGCAGATAGAATCATGGTAACGCGAAACGCGGGTAGTGCCCCAAGATGCAACAAGGGGAACTACCGTGGCAGTGTCGGAAATTGTCGCACGCCGCGCCGCTCGGCCGGTGCGCGAGTACCCGCTCGTTGGGCTGCTGGCCGCGGCCGGCGCGGGGATTGAGATCGATCATCGACTTGGCATCCACCCGGTTGTCTGGGGGCTGTTGCTGGCGGTTGGCTTGGCGACGTGGTGGTGGCTTTGGCGCGCGCGGCGTGATCGGGCCGCGGCGTGGCTGGTGCTGGTCGTGATCGGGGCGCTGGGCGGGGCGTGGCACCACGATCGCTGGTTCTTATTCCGTGCGGACGAGCTGGCGCGATTTGCCGGCGGTGAGCCAACCTCGGTATGCCTGTCGGCCAAGGCGCTGGACGTTCCCAGTTATCGGCCGGCGGCGCGTCCGAGTCCGTTGAGCACCATGGCGCGCGGGCCGACATCACGGTTGCCCATTCACGCGTGTGCGGTGCGTTCGGGAGCCGGCTGGCGTCCTGTGTCCGGTGACGTCATGCTGACGGTTCGGGGGCGGTTGCCATGGATCGCGCGCGGTGATCAACTACGGGTCGTGGGTGACTTGTATCGCGCGACCGCCCCGCGCAACCCGGGTGTGCCGGATTTTGCAGCATTTGGCCGCGGCCGCCGGCAACTTTGTCTGCTCATCTGCCGGCATGCCGCGAGCGTGCGTGTGGCGCGGCGTGGTTGGCGTTTGAACCCGCTGCGCTGGCCCGGAGCGGTGCGATATTGGTCGTTAGATATCTTGCATCGCTATGTTGGCCCGCGTCAGGCCCCGTTGGCTGCCGCATTGATTCTGGGCGAACGGCGCGCGCTGGACGACGACACGGTTGCGACATTCTTCACCAGCGGCACGTTGCATCTGCTTGCGATATCCGGGCTGCATGTTGGGATTCTAGCGTCCCTGTCGTGGTTGCTGTTACGTCTCCAGGGCTGGCCGCGCCCGCTGCTGCTGGTTATCACGGCGGGGCTCGTAATCGGTTACGCGGCGGTCACCGGGATGCGCACGCCCGTTCTGCGCGCCACCCTGTTGGTGCTCGCCTATTGTCTGGCCCGCGCTTCCGGTCAGCGTGGAACCGCTTGGAATCTGCTGGCCGCGGCCGGGCTGTTCACGCTGGCCGTGCGTCCCACGGCGCTGCGCGCTCCCGGCGCGCAGCTCTCTTTCCTCGCCGTGGCGACGATTGTTCGCGCGTGGCCACGTTTGCGCACCAAGGACAATCTGGATCCATTGGACCGACTGATTGCGCGCACCCGGCCCCTCGCCGTACGGATCGGACGGGCGGCGATCGCGCGCGGTGGACGCGTGCTGGCCCTGTCGGCCGTGGTGTGGCTCGTGTCGGCGCCGTTGGTCGCGGCCCGGTTTCATCTGCTCGCGCCAACCGCCATTCTGTTGAACTTGATCCTGTGGCTGCCGGTCGTGGTGGCCATGTTCGCGGGGATCTTGACCCTGGTGGCGGGCCTGGTGGCGGCGCCGTTGGCGCCGGCATTCGGGACGGTCTGCGCCGGCGCATTACAAGTGACTCACCAGCTCGCCACCCATGCGACGACCTGGCCCGGCGGCCATTGGTGGCTGGCCGGGCCGCCCGGGTGGTGGCTTTGGGCGTTTTACGTCGGGTTGGCCGCCTGCACGACAATACGCCCGCCCGCGCTACGGCGCTGGCGTTGGCATCTGCTGGTGATTTGGCTGTGTGTTGGCTTGGCGTCCGGGAGCGTTTACCAGCGGATGTGGCACGCATTCGCCGGGCGACCGTTACGGATCACGTTCGCTTCGGTTGGTCACGGCGTTTGTGTCTTGCTGGAATTGCCGGACGGTCGCAACGTCGTGTACGACGCCGGGCGCATGGGGAGTCGTGACGCGGCGGCCGCGCCGGTCTGCGGTCTGCTTTGGAGCAGGCACGTTTGCCACATCGACGCTCTGGTGCTCTCCCACGCCGACGTTGATCATTTCAATGCGGTGCCCGTGCTGCTGGAACGCTTTTCCCTTGGCGGCGTCTACGTCTCGCCGGTCATGTTTCGGCGGCGAACACCGGCGGTTGCGCTGCTGCATGGGGCAATACGGAAAACGCATGTTCCGATTCTCGTTGTCCACGAGACCGACCGACTTGCCGTCGGCTCCGACATAGTGCTCGAAGTACTCCATCCCCCTTTGGCCGGTTGCGGTTCCTCGGATAACGAGAACAGTGTTGTCTTATTACTACAGTACGGCGCGTACCGTGTTCTGCTGACCGGTGACCTGGAACGTGCCGGTCTGGACGAACTGCTGGCCGAAGATGAATGTCATTGTGACGTTCTGTTGGCCCCACATCACGGCAGCGCGAACAGCGACCCAAGTCGTGTCACTGCTTGGGCGACTCCGACGTTCGTTGTGATCAGTGATGCGTCACATCGCGCCGGCACGCCGCGGTCGCGCAATTCCTACCATGACGCATCACGCGTCGTGCACACCGGCTATCAGGGTGCCTGCCAGTTCGTCATTCAGGGCCGCCAGCTCCAAGCGCGCCTGTGGCGATCACGATGGACGCGGATCGAATGCGCCCCGACCGCCGGTCCGGAACGCGCCGCGCGCGAATAGAATATGGGTTATTGTTTAGCCGTCTGCCGCCACCGCAAGTGGGAGAGTGTTTGCGCTTTGTCTATTCTTCTGTCAGTCCACCTGAGCTGCCCAGATGGCTCACAATCTTCTTTTTTTGGTCAAAGACATTTCGCACGTTTGCCGCTCAGGGTGCTGAAAAACGTGTCAATCACTGCAATCCGCTAACAGGTTAGTTGGACAGCGCCACTTTGCATGTCATGCATGGCGCAAGTCACTACGATCGATGGAGTTACGCCCCCGCCCACCTTGTGTGGGTGGAGCGCATGATTATGCACTACAG
>CAZSOG010000128.1:0-8885 GCA_964607555.1 uncultured Pirellulaceae bacterium
GGGGAATTGTTAGAATCAAACAACGGTTGCGGACACCTGTTCTGCACTTCGAAAGGACCTCGGATATGCGACGTTCTGTTTGTTGGGCCGTGTCTTCGATATGGGTGTTGCTGCCCGCGACGTTGGCCGTGGCGGACGAGGACTTGTGGCTAGTTCACGATGGTCAGGCCCGCTGCGCGATTGTGGCTGGCCGTGAAGATGACTTCGCCGGCGACCGGTTGCGGCGTTGGCTGACCAAGATGTCTGGCGCCCGAGTCGATGTGCTCCAGGCCGACGACGGACGGTTGCCGGACAATCGCTGTATTGTGCTGGTGGGCAGCGCGGCCTCAAACGACTGGATTCGGAAACTCAACGGTAAATATGGACTCCGGGCATCGCCGCGTGAACTGACCAGCCAAGGCTACGTTGCCAAACGTATCCGCGACCAGGGGCGTGACTGGCTGGTCCTGGTCGGCGGCGGGCGGGACGGAGCCATCCATGCCGTGGCCGATATGATCAACTGGCACCTGAACCGAACCGACCGAAGTGTCTGGATCGGGCCCTGCGACACCCGACAAATCCCGCGCATGAAGTATCGCTGGTTCTGGAACTGGGACCATCGCATGGACTGGGGCGGACCGGGCCGAACCGGCCACACAATGGGCGGCGGCGGCACCTACAGCAAGAACCCCGAAGCCTTCCTGATCGATTGCAAGAATTGCATCAACTACATGGCCGATCATAAATTCAACGGGCTCATCCTGTGGGGGTTCCTCCGCGATACGCACGGCGGTATCGAGGCGAGTCGCAAGCTGTGCCGCTATGCCAGGCACCGTGGCGTACGCATCTTGCCCGGCGTGGGCACAAGCGGATACGCCGGCTATTTCTTCGAGGGCGAGCATCGATTCAATGCCAGTACGTGGTTGGCCCAACATCCGGAGTTGCGCTCCATCGCAAGGGACGGCAAACCGACCAGCGCACCGTGCCCGTCCAACCAAACCAACCAGGAGTGGCTCGACCAGGGCGCCCAGTGGCTGTTCAAGAACTTCGAGATTGGCGGCGTGAACCTGGAGATGGGTGATTTCCTTGTTTGCCACTGCGACGGGTGCAAGAAGGCTCGGGCCGCGATCCGGTCGGACGAGCCCGACTACTACAAGGACATGGCCATTTCCCACATGGTTACGCTCAAAACGATGCGCAAGCTGGCCCCGGAGGCCTGGCTCAGCTATGCCACTTACACCGGCTACAACGCCGGGATGATGCGGAACCCACCTAAGTTCATCTCGATGATTCCAACGGATGCGATCTGCCAATGGACGCTTACCCACATGGCTCCACGGTGGCCCGCCGGCGTGCGACCGATGACCAAGCACAATGTGGGCTACCTGCACTGGTGTAACCGTTCGACCAATACCGCGGATGACTTCTATCTCCAGAGCGTGCGCGCCATTTGTCGCAACGCGGCCGCCGCAGAGTTTGAGGGGCTCGATACCTACGGCGAGCTGTCGCCCGTGCGACCCAACGTCGAAATCTTCTACCTCGCCTGGGAGGCGTTCTCATGGAACCCGGAAATGACGGTCGACCAGTTTGTCGATCAGCGGCTGGGCCGGCTCTACGGCGGTGTCAAACCGGCCCGCGCGTTGCTGAAGATCATCCCGCTGGTCCGTACCAGGAAGCTGCGTGAGGATCCTCGGAACTGTCTTCTGGCCTGCACACTGGCCGAGGAGGCTCTCGAGACGGCCGCGCCGTCGGGACGCCAGCGTTGGGGACGGCTGATTGCCTACCTGAAGCGCCATGCGAACGCTGCCACCACGCGACTTGAACAACAGCGCCACGCCGCGGCTTTGGTACGAACGGGGAAAAAAATCGAGGTCGTTTCGGTCAAGGCCAGCGATGAAGAAAAGAGCGGCTGGAACGCCGCCAAGGCCGTCGACGGCAACGTCAAGGAGCCCGAAGGCTACTGGCTGACCCGAAAAAACAACCCGCAGCAGGCGTGGCTGGAATTGACCTTCGCCCGACCCGAAAAGATCAACCGTGCCGTACTGTTCCACCAACTCGATCCGGGCCACTATCGTAGCCTCGACTACCGTATCGCCGTGCGCGCCGACGGGCAGTGGAAGCAGGTCGTGGCGGTCAAGAACAACCAACAAGCCGGCTGGGTCGCCCACGCCTTCGATCCCGTGGTAACCGACGCAGTCCGACTCGACATCACTCGCAGTGCCTACGGTAACCGCATGGGCGTCGGCGAGTTCGAGCTGCGTTTGGTACCGTAAGACCTTGCGGCAGAATACGCAGCGATGACCGTGGAACTGGCGAACCGCGAGTTTATCCATCTTGCCAAAAAGGAGGCAGGCGTCATTATCACTTTCTCGTGTCACAGCCGCCGCTTGAAATAGTAAGCGGTCGCGGTCGTCGTGCTGTTGCCGGACTGCGAGACATTCTTGACCGTAACCAACTCCCAACCCTCGCGCAGTAAGTCCACGATCTGGCTTCCCGCCCCGCGCGTCGCTTGATCACCCTGAACCGTCAGAGAACAGAATTCCCACCGCACGCGACGCGCTTTCCCGGTCTCCTCATTCGGCGACATGCCGAGGACCACCACGGCGATGATTCCACCAACACAGATAAGGACACAGCATGACAAAATGACCGCTCGGATGCGCGTGGCTTTTTGCATGGTCATCGTCTCCGTCAACTGATACGAATGTGAGCCCGCCAGACATTTCTTTTCGACCCCGCCGCAGGCCAAAAACTACACTTCCGAAAAAAGGCCCACGCCGGATTTGCTTTCGCGCCGATGAGTCGATACCTTAGCGATATGCCAAGCTACTAAGGGCCCGTCACCGGACTTCCGCGACAGATCGTTTCTCCGCTGCTTCGACGGACGTGGAAGTCCGTCGTACGTGCTTGCAACCGGGTTTTGTGGCGGGGTCCAAGCAGCGCCGAACCATAGTCTACTCACTATCAACGCTTCATTTCCACTGTCGAGGGGCGAAAGGATGTTCGATCATCAGCTTGCGGATGCCGAAAAACAATCGATGCGGCACCTGGCGCGGACCGTCGTGGACCAACTCGCGGCCGGGCGCCCGGCGGACGAGATCGTGCGTGAACTGCAAAACAACGGTTGGGAACACGATCATGCCACGGAGTTCGTAAGTCGCATCGCGGAGAACCAAGGCGATTTCGCCGACACGTTGGAACTTCGGTTTCCCGACCTGAAGCGCACCACGTCGTCTCCTCCGTTGGCGACAATCAACGGGTTCGGGACCGGATTCTACGGGGCACGCGACCACGATCCGGAAACCCGGACCTATGTCAAGACACTCTGTGTTAGCGCGTTGTGGGTGCCCGTGATCCCTCTGACCGCATATCGAGTCGCACGTGCGCCGGGGGATCGCGGCTGGTACATGGTCGGCCGCGTCCCGTTGTCTCGATTCGCCAAACTATGGAATGTCGTCCTGGTCCTCGCCATTGCCGGTCTGATCGGCGGCTCGATCTGGACGTCGCACACGAACACGCCGGCGTATCGGGCACGGCGGAACCTGAGTCAGGCGAACAACGCGTTGGCGAACGGTGATTTGCTGAAAGCGGCCCGATTGTATCGCGAAGTGAGTCTGAGCGGCACGCCCTCGAGCGCGGAAGCGCGTGACCAAATAGCTCAACTGATCCGACGTCCCGATCTGGAGACCATGCCGCACCACGACGTCTCGGATCTTTTTCGGTACGCGACCGAAGCCGTGACGTTTGGCAGCCAGGCTCCGGGCATCGTCGAGCGTGGAGTGACACTTGCGCGTCAATACGTCAAGGCGAGTCCGGAAGACGCCATGCAACTGCTGCGGACGATCGCGCCGATGGCGCGGAAGCAGGTCGCCGCGTGCTTGCTCCAATTATTGGACGAGGACCTGCGGAACGTGCCGGCGGCCCAAGTCACGCGTGTCTACCAGGCCGCGTGGAGCGTCGTGTCCGATCCCGCCACCGACAAGGCGGTTGCCGATCGCGCCCTCCGCTGGATCAAGGAGCATCCGCAAGCCGATCCGGTCGGCACACTGGCTCTGGCGGACGTTCTGGCGCGCGTGCCCGACACGGACTCCGCAAGGATCCATGCTATCGCGCGGCAGCAATTGGAGCGCGCCGTCGCCGCGGATCCGAACAACGTCGAGACCGCGAACCGGTTGGCGATCGAACTGGAAAAAGAAGGCAATGACGCGCGCGTGGAATCCGTCTTGATGGCGGTGCGAGACAAACTTGGTCAGCGTGAAGGGGCCCGGATCCTCGGCCAACTTCTGGCGAACAAGGGCCAGTATGAAGCGTCCTACGCGCTGCTCAACCCGTACCTGAAGGCGCGGCTGGCCCGTCTGCATGAAGCCGAGGATCGATTTCAACAGATGATGTCGGTGGCCCAGAAGCATGCGTTGGAATCGCTGAAACTGGGCTACGCGGCCGGGTTTGATTTCGAAAAATATGATAACTGCAGCGATGAGCAGAAGAAGCAACTCGTCATTGACTACATCAATCGGTACATCAAGAAGGACGCGGACGTTCAGAAGGCACGGACCAAGCTACTTGACGAAGCCTCGATCGTGCCGGTGGCACTCGACCTGGGGATGGTCCAGCTGCATCGCGCGCGGGCCATGACCGATCCGGCGCTGCGTCGCAAGGAGCTGGAACGCGCGGAAAAAGTGTTCTTGTCGGTCCAATCGCTCGCCGGCGACAGCGACAGCTATCGAATCAATGTCGGCCAGGTCTACTATTGGCTGGGAAAAGAGAAGGAGGGCCAACAAGAATTCGATCAGCTGATGGAAAAGCACAAGCGTGCTCCGGAAATCCTCCTGGCCGTGGCGAAGACGTTACGCGAGATCGGCGCCGACACGCAGGCGCGGCAACTGGCTGAGGAGGCGTATGGCAGCGCGAAAACCGATGACATCCGACATAATGCCGCCGGCATGCGCCAGGTCCTTTGCACGAGCCTGTCCGACAAAATCATCTGGCTCCAACGCTGTGACCAAAGTTCATCGGACACCAAGGCGGAGCTGGAGACCGTGCGCGGTCATCAAGCGGCCGAAGTGAACGACGATGCCGAAGCAGCGCGACATTTCGAGCGTGCCATAGCCGTGTACGAATCGGTGAACGAGACACCCGCCACGCTCAACAACGGCGCGTTGGCCTATTTCGATCTCTACAACGTGAATCACGATCACGCCACGTTGGAAAAGGGGATGGATTGGATTCAGCGGGCCGTCGCGTTGTCACCGAGTAACCCGCTGGTCATTGCAAACGCAGCCGACACGATACTGACGGCCGCGATCCGTGATATCGCGGCACCGAAAGTGGATCTCCCGCGATTTTCGACCAGCGTCACCGTGAGCGACCTGAGGTTGCTCGCGACCGATAACGACGCGCTGCTGGATCTTCGCGGCCAGGTTCGCCGCCACGCGGGCACGCGGAAAGCCATCGACTACCTGAACAGGCTGATTGTACTCTCACCGCGCAAGGCACAGCCCTACACAATGCTCCAAAGTATCTACGGTTTCACTCGTGACCAGAAGGCTTTGGAACAGCTGTCCGGGCGGCTGGACGACGCCAATCTCGATATCACGGCAACCAGGGAAGCATATCTCAAGTACTATCGCCTCAATCAAGATCCGGACGCGCGCAAGGCAATGGAGGCCGAGCTTCAGCGCGCGGAAAAGAAAGTGCGGCAGACTCGTGATTCCAAGAATGTCTGGGAATTCGCCATCGCGGTGCAGGGGTATCTCGGCCGGCAGGCCATGCGACGGGACGCCGGAGCCGCCGATGTTGATGCGCTCGTCGAACTGGCAACGGCGGCACACGCGAAAGCACGCTCCCTGGCCACGTACCAGCTGATGACGATGGCGCTGCTGCAGCGCGCCGGCCGGACGCTGGCGGCCAAATTCCCTGCGTATGCAAAAGCCGTGTCGACAACCAGCCGGTCGCTGACACCGAGCTACAGCGTGGTCCTGATCCTGTCGCGCGACGACGCGCTCGGCGCGGCGGCACGCGCGAACGCCGATGTGCGCCACGCCGCGACCCTGGTGGTCGAGCAGGCACATGCGTTTCCTGATCTGCGTAACGCCTGGAGCTGGGCATTGCTGCGATCGGTCCAACCCGACGAAGCCGACGCCCTTGCGAAGTTCCTCGCGCACGATCCCGTGGGGCATGCCAAACGCGAAGTGGCCCATAAGGTCTTGCCGTTCGTAACGACCGGAGTCTGGGACTTGTATTGGGAACAACAGGCGACCGGCCAGGCCGACTCCGCCCGGCAAACGCTGGAACAAACACTCAAACTCGACGAACTTATCCCGCGGTTCTTTCTTCCCAGGGCGGACGCTTCGGCGCCGGATCCCGCCGGTGCCGGTCCCAGCAAGTCGAAAAAGACGGCGGATGCCTCAGCGGATCGCTCATGAATGACCCCATATCTTAATCTTAGTCTTAATCTTACTCTTAATCCTCTTCCGGCCTTTGCTGATGTGGCACGCAGCGCAAATGAGGTAATCTCAAATGAGATATCCCGGTCTCACGAATCAGGAGGATCGTCGCGCAACGTGACACGTCCTATCGATCAGGAGTAAGATTAAGATTAAGATTAAGATCAGAGTAGTCGTGAACAGCTACCACTTCTTCACATATTGGCGGGCACGTAGACGCAGTCGGGTTCGGAGGCGAGCGGGTCGCCGGTGAGCGCGAAGGCGCGTGCGCGGCTCCCGCCACACGTCGCGGCATACTCACAGATTCCGCATTTGCCATGAAACTCCGCGGGCCGCCGCAAGGCAACGAACGTCGGGTTGTTCTGATAGACGTCGACGACCGAGTCTTGTGGGAAACGACCGCACTCGAGTGGCAGGAATCCGGCCGGATAAATCTCGCCACGGTGGCTCACGAACATGACCCCTTTGCCATCCCCGACGCCCAACGGCGCGCGGTGCCCGCGGTGCCGGCCGTCGTCCTGCCGGCCTTGGGGCCCGGCCAACGGGTCGCCACCTTGTTCGAGCACGAACCGGCGATAGTGGGGTGCTTCGGTCGTCTTCACGCCATAGGGTCGGGTCTGGGCATGGTGCCAGAGTCGCGCGAACACTTCTTCATATTGCTCGGCCGATATCCGTTTTTCTTCCAGGCCACGGCCGACGGGAATGAGAAAGAAAACGGACCACATCGCGATCCCCTGATCGGCCAGCAGTTCGGCTAACGCGTCGATCTGGCGAAAATTGCGTTGCGTGACCGTCGTGTTTACCTGGACCGCCATGTTCAGCTTGCGGGCGTTAGCCAGCATCTCGAGCGTACGGTCAAAACTGCCCTCCCAGCCGCGAAATGCGTCGTGGGTCTTGGCATCGGGGCCATCCAGACTGATCCCCAGCCGCCGGACGCCAACGGCACGGGCTGCTTCAAACGCTTCCAGTGTGGCAAGTGGCGTGGCCGACGGAGTCAGCGCGACCTGCAAGCCGTGTCCAGTCGCATACTGGATCAGCTCGAATAAGTCGTGCCGTTTCAGTGGATCGCCGCCTGTCATGACAAGGATCGGACGCCGTGGAAATGACAGAATCTGGTCGATCAGAGTCAGCGATTGCTCGTGATCCAGTTCTTCCGGGTCCGGATCGGCCTGTGCCGAGGCCCGGCAATGCTTGCAGACCAGATCACAAGCCTGTGTCACCTCGTAGTAAAACATCAGCGGATTTCGATCAAAATCGTCGACCGTGTAGGGAGCAAACGCCATCAATGCACCTCTATATCTCTTTTCAAGTAAAAACTATTGGTTATCAGCGATCGTGATTGGTTCAGATTGTGCTGGGGCGCGCAAGAAGGCACAGACGTCTTCCGCCGTTTTTTCGCCACCATGAATGCAAAACGGGATCCCCACTCCATGGTAGGCATTTCCCGTCAGGAATATACCGCCCAAACGACCGACGCACGATTCGATTTCACTGACACGCTCGCGATGCCCCACGTAATACTGTGGCATCGTATCCGGATAGCGCACGATGCGCGTGAGCAGCGGAGCTCCGTGGATCCCCATCAACTCGGCTAACTCCCGGGTCGCGATCTCATGCAGCTGCTCGTCCGTCGAATCGAACAGTTCTCGTTGGCACGCACCGCCGATGAACACGCGGATGACGACCTGATCCTCCGGCGCGCGGCCGACGTACTTCACACTCGCGAAACTCCCGGATAAAATCTTCCGTTGCTCGACGATCGGCACGACGAACCCGAACCCGTCCATGGGATGCTCGATTTGGTCGCGTTGGTAGACCAGGGTCACGATCGCGCAGCTGGAATGGTGGATTTCGGCCAAGGCGCTGGCCAATTGCGTGTCCAAGCCCTGGATCAGCCGCGCGGCCGCGGGCGCGGGCGTCGCGATGACCACGGCATCCGCGTCCAGTGGCTCGGCCGCGGCGTCCTGAAAATCCACCTGCCATTGGCTGTCCGATTTACGCGTGACTTGCCGGACGGCGCTGTCCAGTTGAATCGACCGTGGAGGCAGTCGCCGAGCGATCGCGTCCAGCATGCTGGATATACCATCACGTGGCGCGACAAACATGCTATAGCGTCCGCCACTCCCTTCGGACTCGCGCGGGGCCTTGCGCGTCATTTGGCGAACCATGGCACGGGTCATGCTGCCATGGTCCCGCTCCATCTCGCGAAATCGCGGCATGGTCGCCAACAGGCTCAGCCGTTTCGGATCACCCGTATAGATCCCACCGATCAACGGTTGGACGAGACGATCGTATGCTTCGCGGCCCAATCGACGCGTGACAAAGTCCGCCAGGCTTTCGTCCGAATCGTCTTTGCGCGTCGGGATGAAGTACTCGGCCGCCAATCGCAATTTGCCCGCGGGACTCAAGATGCGCGTGCCGACGATGGGCCACATCCGACTGGGGGCCATGATAATGAAA
>CAZSOG010000129.1:0-8837 GCA_964607555.1 uncultured Pirellulaceae bacterium
AATCACTGGCTCCACCCAGACCAGCTGGGTGGGGGCCGGATACCGACACGCCAAGCATTGACAAGACAATAGAAAAAAACAACGTCTCGCCTAACGCGGCCTTCGGCCGCAAGGCTGGAGGCTGGAGACTGTAGGGTTTGCGCCGTAAGGTCTCGGGAAAAAAACACGCGCGCACGGTGCGCGCATCCTACAGGCTAAGAATCTACTTGCTGGGATTCTGCTCTCGAGTCGATATCGGAGTTGCACTTTGCGAAAGAGCCGCAATGGCGAGAATCGCGTATGTCCCGAGAATCAGCGTCCCCAAAGCATCTTATCTCGTGAAGTACAGTAAGACGATCGAACACTGAAATAATCGATCCCAGCAATTAAGCGAGTCATTGAAAACAAAGTGGCGCTGGCCGACTAAACGCGGGGTCGGGACCCACGCGTAGCGCCGCGGAGTTCGGATGCCGGTGAACGGCTGGGGCCGTTTTGGCAAGACTGGAACCTATGGAACTTATAATAGAGGTCGAAGATGATGAAGCGTGCGTACGTGATTCGAACGTGGCTCGTGTGTCTGTTTTCGATATGTCTTCTTTCACCGGGGCCACTTTGTGTTGCCGAGGAAACGCCGCCGGCAAGCGGTGCCCGCGCCGCCGCCGCGCCGCACGCGCCGCCGCGGACCGAGCCAACGCCACATATCGACCTCTACAACCCGAGCGATTGGCGCGGGCCGGTCGTCGTGGAAGTGCCGGTCGGACAGATCGCCGTGCCGGGACTGATCGATTGGCACGCCGCGCGATTGATGTGCAAGGGCGTGGAAGTGCCATACGCCATTCGTGAGGGGCGCGCCCACTGGAAGGCACGGCTCGTGGCACCCGTCGCCAAGCCGCGTGCCGAGGATCTGCTGGTGTTTTCCCTGCCGGTCGCGCCACACGCTTGGGCGCGGGTGGACATTGTAGCGGGCAAACCGTGCCATGCGCCAGCGCTTTCCCACCAGGACGACAAACTGCTGGTCAGATACGGCGATCTGAAAGTGACGATTGACCAGGCAACGGGAATGTTGCTACGGATTGCAACCGCCGACGAGGATATCCTGGAGCAGCCGCTGTCGATTCGTTTTCGTGCCGTGAAGGGCGGTTCTCCAGCGGCCAAGACCGGTCGATCGGCATCGCATGTTGAACTTGTCTCGTCGTCCTCGACGCCCGCAATGACAGAACTCAATTTCGAGTTGGATACGGACCGCGGATTAAAGGCTTCGTTGACGTACCGAGTGCACGCTGCCGGTCTCGTGGAGACTTGGTTCGATGAGCGACCGTGGGAAGGGACGTCGCCCTGGTTGGCCGTCCGCGCGGCGCAGATATTGAAAATACGCGGGAAGCGAGAGACGCTTTCGTACCTCATCAATCGAGCGCCGTATTACGGGTTTGCCGACTATGAAAAGGTTGTCAAGACACCCGCGTTTGTCCATCGGCGCGCGACGGGCGCTACGGCGGAACTTGGCGAGGAATTCGCGAACGGCCGGCGTTGGAATCGGCGTCTGTACATTGTTGGACGCGACCGATTGGATCGTCTGAAGGCGCTGATCGAGCTCGCGGACGAGGGCCTTATCGTGCGTGTCGAACCGCGGCGCATGAATTGGCCGACGGAGGCCGTCACGATCCAGGCGGGCGCCCAGGCGAAGGCTGCGGCCGGGAAACTGGCCAAGGCGATGCAGGCGGCCGGTCTTCAGGCAAAGATCGCGAATGTGCTCCCTACATCGGACCACGCAAAACCGGGAACCGCGGCGCTGCGGGTCGTGGATGCCACCGAGGCAAGTGGGATCGTGGGCGACGGCTTCGTTGTCCAGCAGAACGCGCATGGCGGCCTCGAGGTCCTCGCGGGAACACGCTTTGGGCTGACGCAAGCGGCCGAGCGCCTGGCACGCGGGATTATCCGAACCGATGGTGTCGTCCGCGTGCCACTGGTCGCGGAGAACCCGACGGTTAACCTGCGCGCGGGCGGATTTGGCGGCGGCAACTTTGAAGTCGATTTTCCGTACGGAAATGACGCCGAGTGGCATGACGCACTCAGCAGCATGATCGCCTCGGGGATGAACGTGATGGCCGATCTGGGCATGTGGAGCAACTGGAAGATGCCGGTCTCCTACAAGTACATGCCACAGCTCCGATCCAAGGCACCCGATGCCTTTGACGAACTTACCGGCACGAAGTTCTCCGCGATCGACGCGCATCGAAAGCACGCGATCCGGCTCTTGAATTACTTGAACGGGGCCGGTGTCACGGTCTGGGAGTGGCTGCCTATCGGCTGCGCGCCGAGCACGTTCTACGAGCAATACCCGGAGGCGGAAAGTCCACGCAAGGGGCGCGCCACATGGCTTGGAAGCGGCAAGATCCCCTGCCATTCGCATCCGAAGTATCGGGAGTACCTCACGGCGCTCCTGCGCGAGAAACTGGAAACGTATGCCGTTGGTGGCTTCGTGATGATCCGAGATGATAACGGTGGCATCTGCGACTGCGAACGCTGTCAGGCGGCGTTGAAGGCGTCACGCACGAAGAATGCGGCATGGGACCAGTACCTGATCATCTACGATATCCTCAGAAAACTCGGATTCCAAGGCGACATCGCGGTCTACCCATATCACGATTCGTATCGTTGCGAACTGGATCCACTCTTGCCCGACGACCTTCTGATCGTTGGTCACGGCAGCGCCAACGCGCTTCTCACGCGGCACTTCGAACGGGTCGCGCCGATGGGGGACACGTGGCTGGACAATCTGTACGTCCCGTTTCGAGTTCCGCCAACGGCACGCATGAAGCGGCTGCTCGCGGACCGGCCCGGTTTCTGGATTGGCGGCGCTTATCGCGGTACGGAACTCCCTTGGCTATCGATTGGCGCCTTCGGTTGGGATGCGTCGGCAACACCGAACTCGATCCGCTATCGTTGGGCAGCCGATACGTTTGGTGAGAAAAATGCACTGCATGGCGTCAACGTAGTTGATGCCTATGAGCGATTGCGCGAGATCTATAACGTCTCCTTGCTCCCCGAGAATTGGTTCCAGTTGGATGCCGGCACGCGCCGGGATGTGGCGCGCGACGCGCGGGTGTGGATCACGCGTTTGCGGGAGCGACTGCGCATCCTCGAGCAGGACGGGGCGGAACATGACGCCGCGTGGCTTGCTCACGTGCGTCTGTACGGCTCGTTCGTCGAATACCATTTGCGACGGCTGCAGCTTACCGAGCAAATGATCGCTCTGGTGGCCGCGCCGCGTGATGCCACGCGGGTGTTCGAACCACTGGACCAGCACGCCCGCATGCGACTGGTCGAGGACTACGAGGCGATTCTCGCGGCGGCCAAGCTGTTTTGCGAACAAGCCGCGTCGGTCGGCGGTTCCATGATGCAACACACGCAGCCACTCCTGCCGGCGTTTTGCGAACGAATGGGTGGATACGAACCTTGGAAACTGGACCCGATCCTTAAGGTTAAGCAGTTCGCCGGCTCAGTGCGTGTAATGCCCGTGAAACTCGAAGCAGGAAAACCGTTTCACCTTGATCTCGAGCTGCAAAACACGGGTGTTTTCCCCTGGATCGAGGGCCAAGGGGCGCGGATCGAGCTGCACGGAGACGTGGGCAGATGGGGACTCCCGGCGACCTGGCGCTATACGGGCAAGCCGATGGTCTTCGGTGACCGGCGCACTATCACGCTTACGGGCATGGCACCGGAAGCGCCGGGGCATGGGGAACTCTCGTTCGAATTTGTTGCCCCGCTCCGAGACCGCTGGGTGTTCGCCCGTGCGCGCGTTGAATTGAGCCGGTAGGAGAAGAGCAGGGGGGCGGGCGTCGACCGCCAACGGACAACCGTCATTGGGCCGACGGTGCGTTGTGGTCATGCCAGCTCCTGACGTCAACAGAGATCGTCTTGCCGAGCGGCATCGTTGTGCTTGGTCGCAGCGGCTAAGGCGTTGCTTCGCTACGCCGAAGCAACGGGCATGTCATGCTGCGCGCTGGTCATGCACGGCGCGACCGGCACCCCACCGACCGACGCAAACCGCTTTGGTCGTATTCCTGTCCACAGTTAAACCCATTTCTTACTCTTACTCTTAATCTTACTCTTACTCTTAATCCTCTTCCGGCCTTTGCTGGTGAGGCACGCAGCGCAAATGAGGTAATCGCAAATTAGCTATCTGGGCTCCCATGAATCAGGAGAATCGTCGCGCAACGTGACACGTCACGCCGATCAGGAGTAAGATCAGGAGTAAGATTAAGATTAAGATTAAGATTAAGAGTGAAATAACCCGCCGTTCATGGGCAGGGGCCGTGAGCGGTCCCCAATCGCGACAACACGCGTGGACGGTTTCCCTCCCGCGTGATTCTTGAGCGTCCGGAATCGTGTGCGAGTGGCGTCTGCCACGGCCGGATCCTGGTTTTCGCGAATCGCGTGGTGCCAGTTGCCGGCGCGGCATATTGACAAGAGTACCACGGGGCTGCAATAAAGGAGACCACACGGTCGGAACGGGCTTCTTGCTGACGGTCGCAAGACCGAGACCTGAGTGAGCCCCAGTGTGGTGCTCGCTACGCGTATCATTTCGAGACCCGTTTTGCAGCAGGAGATTCGAACAATGGCCGAGAGCATTCAGGGCAGTCAAACCGAAAAGAACCTTGTGATCGCGTTCGCGGGCGAGTCCCAGGCACGGAACCGTTACACGTTTTTTGCCAGTGCGGCCAAGAAAGAGGGGCTTGTGCAGATCGCGGACATTTTCGAGGAGACGGCCAGTCAGGAAAAGGAACACGCGAAGCGTTTCTTCAAGTTCCTCGAGGGGGGCGAGTTGGAAGTCACGGCGGCTTTTCCAGCCGGCAAGATCGGGACGACTCTGGACAATCTGCGCGCGGCGGCTGCCGGCGAGCATCATGAGTGGACCGACATGTATCCGACGTTTGCCAAGGTCGCGCGGGACGAGGGATTCAATCAGATCGCGGCCGCGTTCGAAGCGATTTCGGTGTCCGAAAAACAGCATGAGAAACGGTACAAGGAGCTCGCGGACAATTTGGAAGCCGGGAAGGTCTTCAAACGCAACGGAAAAGTCGTGTGGCGGTGCCGAAATTGTGGCTATCTGCACGAGGCGGAAGAAGCGCCGCGCGCCTGCCCCGCCTGTCTGCATCCCCAGGCCTATTTTGAATTGCTGGGCGAGAATTGGTGAAGAACCCGACGTGCGTCACGCGAATCGATGTGCGGCTTAGAGGAGAGAGATGGCGATGAACAGAACCACGAGACGCGCCGGCGCGGCCGTGCGTACGGTGTTATCAATGGTCCTGCTGTTGGCGGCGCCGGCGTGCGGCAGGGCATCGAGTCCTACGTTGCATCCGCTGGGCACGCCGCTGCCGTTTACGCACCAGGGTCCGTTTGTCACCACGGGCGATGGCGGCGTGTTGTGCGTCGACGCGCGGCAAGCGTTGCACAGTTGCGATGAAGGCCGAACATGGAAAGCGACACCAATCTTCGGCGATGAGACGAAGTTTCGCATCAGCAACGAACGTGCCTTGTTACGCACCCGAGATGGCATCGTGATCGCCGCCTGGATGAACCTGAACGAGAAGAAATCGCCGGCCGGCTGGAATTGGGGCAAGAAAGGTGTGGATTGGCACGATTTTATCCTGCCGATCTACGTGTGCCGGAGCCTTGACGATGGAAAAACGTGGGAGGACCCGGTGTTTTTGAACAGGCCCTGGTGCGGTTGCATCCACTCCATGATCGAGACCCGCAACGGGCGTATTGTATTGGTCGGGCAAGAGATCATTCCCGCATGGCGCCACGCGACGGTGGTGTTCGTCTCGGATGACAAGGGCCGGACGTGGCGACGCAGTAACGTGCTGGACATCGGCCAGGGCCGGCACGATCATGCCGGGTCGATTGAAGGGACGGTGATTGAGCGCCGGGACGGTTCGCTTTACCAGTTGCTCCGGACGGAAACCGGCTGGCTTTATGAATCCGTGTCGCGCGACGGCGGAGAGTCATGGGAGGATCTCAAGCAGTCGCGGATCAAGTCCGTCACGTGCTGCGCGCAGATGACTCGTTTGGCGGACGGGCGTATTGCCCTGTTGTGGAATCACCCGCCCCGCCATCATCCCGACAGCCCGTCGAGTCGGGAAGAGTTGTTTGTCGCGTTTTCGTCGGACGAGTGTGCCACATGGTCGTCGCCGCGGGTCGTCGCGGGGAACTACGGCGCCGGTGGCCGTGTTTCCTACCCGTATATCTACGAACGCAGGCCCGGTGAACTTTGGATCACCACGATGCAGGGCGGCCTGCGTATGAAGATCAATCTGGACGATCTGGACCGCGCCAAGATCCCCGTCTATAAGCCGCCGACAGCACTACCGCCGCGACCGGGCGGCATCATCATGTTCGGCGATTCGACCACGGCCCAACGGCACGGCGCCGTGAAAAAAGTGTATGCCCAGCGCGTACTGGAAGCGTTGCAGGGCGTAGGTTCCACTTTGTCTGTTTACAACGCCGGCGTGTCGGGAGACACCACACGGACCGCACGCGGTCGTTTGACGGGAGACGTGCTTCGCTACCGGCCACGGGTCGTCGTTATCCAGTTCGGCATCAACGACGCAGCCGTCGATGTGTGGAAGAAGCCACCCGCTGACCAGCCGCGCGTGCCCTTGGACGAGTACGCGCAGAACTTGCGCTGGATGGTCAATACGTTGCGCCGGCAGCAGATTAAGCCCGTATTGATGACGACCAACCCGCTCCGCTGGACCCCCAAGCTCCGGCAGCTGTACGGCCGGACCCCATACCGCCCCGAGGAAGTCGATGGGTTCGACGCTCCCATGCTTGCACGTTACAACGAAGCGGTCCGTCGCCTGGCGGCCGAATTGGCCGTGCCGTTGGTGGACGTGCATAAGGCCTTCATGGACGGGGATGCGGACAAGCTGTTGCTCGATGGCATGCATCCGAACGACGCCGGCCATCAGCTGATCACGAAACTGCTCGTGCCGATTCTGCGCGACCAGTTTCGGTAGGCCGATGGAACGAGCTCCTGGATTGAGTGATGATATCGTGGCACGATTCCTCACTATCCCACCTGCGACTCGACCATCTTCCCGCCCCCGCGACCGGCCGAAGACCAGGCGTGCGACGGCGCTCAGAACGGCTCGGAGAGCCGCTCTACCTATAGCGCCCAAAAAGATGAAAGGCGGCGCCGTCTGATATCCGGTTGGGCGGCACAGGTAGGTCGGTTCTCCGAACCGACCGCGCGCCGCCCCACCCACCTGATTGCGCATCGTGGCAGCCGGGCTTCGGGCGTTGGGCGATACGCACGTCCTTTCGGAGAAAGGACCTATTCCTATGCCGCCCAAACATCTGTCGGGCGACACAGGTAGAGCGGTCCGAACCGCCGGCGCGCTGCCCCGACCGCATATCCCGCGCGTCCCAAGCCCTGAAAGCGTGCGTACAAAAAGCCCAAGAACCGGATAACGTTCCAGTTGTGTCAACCCCAATGTTTTAACAGCCCAGGCGTCACCCGCCGCGCACCTCCCATCCCTACCGAGCTCTATTGCTTTTGTTCGTGTTCGGCTTGAACGTGGGACTTGATCCGTTGTTCCGCCAGCGTGTGCAAACCGACCGCCTTGACCAGAAGGCTCCGAATGCGCTCCGGACTGATCTCAGCATGAGCGTACTCGGGCACCGCGTGGCTGGCCATTTTCTGTTGACTGGCCGGATCGAGTAAAATATTGCAGTAGCCGATGATGTTGCCAACGGCCATGTGGACGAGTTCCGTGGCACGAAAGTCAGGGCGATTCGTGAACCCCGGAACCAAGCGAAAGTCGCCGCTGACCGGATCGTAGCGGCGTTCGGCCAAATCCGCGAACCGTTCCATTGCCAGGAAGATCTGCTGCCACATCAGCAGGTCATTGCGTTTGGACCATTGCCGCAGCGTGTGTAGCGCGTTGTGGTTGGTGCAACCGCCGGCGGCCGTGAAGTTGCCGTCGTCGGGGCTCTGGTGTTTCAGCACGGTTCGGAGCATGCGGTCTTGGCGCGGCAGCGTGATATGCGCGGCGCCAAGGGCCTGGTCCATTTTCATGACGCCGTTCCAGCCGTTGAAATCGGTGTCGTCCGGCCGGTTCCAAAAGCCATTCTCACCCTGGTTGTCGAGCAACCACTGTTGGAACACGGGAATGAACGGCGAATCCTCGAGTTTCTTTCCCGCCTTCTCCAGGTTCATGACATGTGGAGTGATGAAATGTCCCATCAAGGACCCGGCTGCGTACGCATCGTAAGTGGCACGCGTCTTGTCAAGCCACTGCCGAAAAACCTCCGGGGACGATTGTTCGGTGATGATCTGCCCGTCGACCTGGCAATAGTGCAAGTCCTTGCCCACGTGTTGGCATACGCTCAGTGGATACTTGGGCTCGTAGCCAAACTGTTTGAGCAGGTAATAGGCCTTCACGGAGTAAATCGTGTTACCGAACTTATCGACGAAAATGCCGCGTTTCGGTTCCTGGGAATCGACAAGGAACTTGCAATAACGGGCCACATCCTCCTTCGAGAGCTCCGCGCCCATGACCGACAAATACTCATAGATCTCCTTGATATTCCAGCTGGAACTGTCCTTTGGTGGCGCACCGACCGTCAGCACGGGGATCGTATGCAGGGACACCACCAGCAGGAGACCGGTGACCAGACACTGAACGCGTTTCATGTGATGCTCCTTATCAGTTTCAGTGCCGTGGCACGGGCTTCCGCGCGGCCTCACCAAGGTGGCAGTGCGCGCGTACCACCTTCGATCTGGCTGACGCTGCCGGTGATGAACCCGGCATCATCGCTCAGCAAGAAAGCGACGGTCTGGGCGACGTCCA
>CAZSOG010000130.1:0-8829 GCA_964607555.1 uncultured Pirellulaceae bacterium
ATTCCGCCCCGTTCATGGTCCGGGAATCGCTCCGTACGCCGGTAAATCAGTTCGGCCAGTTCCATCGCCTTCTGCCACACGGGCAATTGTCGGTAAGTATCCATGACAGTCACTCAAATGTTCCATGTAAAAACCACTGTCCATTTCCCAGTTGCCGAAACAGCCAGAAATGATCGCCGGCATCTGTTTCCACGCGGAAATAATCACGTCGAATCGAACCGCCACGCCACCAACCGGTTTCAATACGCTCCGGTCCCCAATGACGCACAACATGGTAGCACGCTCCTGCAAAATGAAACTGGCCTGGTGGACCATCGGCAGGTACCGCTTCCACGCTCACCAGGGCGGGTGGCGAACGCAAAAATAATGGGCGTGGCGCTGGCACCACGAAGTGATCGCGGCTGTTTTTCCGTGTACGACCACGCCTGCACCCCGCTTGCCGAGCGACTGCCGGTACGTACTCATAAGCGCGTTCCGGTTGCCGATCGGCCCGCAAACAGGGCCGTACAATCCCGTCCTTCCCCAATCGACTGCCAATTCGGTCAACCAGTCGAGCGAGTTTCTGTGTCGATGGGCGATTCCCTTCGAAAGCCAGCGGTTGCTGATGGGTGTCGAGTCGTCTCGTCACGGCGGCACGCAACGCCATGGACTCCACCGCTCCGGGCAAAGCTAAACGCTCGACCTGCATCCACAATAATTCCGCTAAATGGTCCACCGACGCCGTGGGGCGAACGAGTGTAACGCGGAATCGGCGCATGGCGTTTTCCGTTGTCACCGAACGCCGCGCCGCATACGCGCTGGGCCGTTCACATGCGAAACAACATTCCAGCTCCAACACACCTTGTCCCGCGCGCGTCAGTGCCGTACAAAGCTCGTGAACCAGCCGCTCAAGAATCACCCGAATCGTCGCCATCCGCCGCGTCGGATGCTCCAGATCATGACGCGTCTGAAAAACCGGCGCGGGCCGATGTAACTCCAGCAATTCAGGGCATTTGCCAAACGCCTGATCCCAACGGTCGAGCAATGGTCGACCATAGCGTGCCGCCAACCCAGCGCGTGGCAAGGCCGTCAATTGATGAATCTGAAAAACGCCCAGTTTGTGCAGACTGGATACCATGGCCGCATCCAAGCGTAACGCTTCAATCGGCAACGGCCGTAACGCCGCTGCCAGCATACTCGACTCAATCACCCAATACGACGAACGAGACCAACGATTGGGTTCGGCATCCGGTGCGTGGCAAGGACCCAGTGGCGTCGCCCAGGTCGACCCGAAGTGCGCCGCCGCCCACGCCGCCCCCAACGTGTCAGCCACGCCGATGCGCACTCGGTACCCGCGATGTTCCAGGAACCGTGCCACGCACCGCGCCAGTTCGATATCACCACCAAAGTGCTCACCCAGATTGGTAATATCGAGATAAATACTCGCCGGCGACCCATGGGTTGACAACGCCTCACGCCACTCGGACGGCTCGAACCCTACGTGGGGGCTGAACTGTTCACAGTCGCTTGCCAACCCGCGCAGTACTTCACGATCCAACATGCTTTGATGACGTGCCAAATAACTATTGGGAATGGCGGGCTTCTCCTCGCCAGCCGATGGTTGTGAAGTCCCGGAGCCATTGGCCATCACCGGCAGCAACGCCGTTGCCTCGGCGATCGGCATCCCGGGCCGCACCCCCGCTCGATATGCCGCCTGCGAACAGGCAACAACACAACGTCCACGGCGCGCGTGCCGGGCATGCAAAACAATCGCGCGGCCTTTAAACTCGGGCCGCTCGACCACGAATCGTTGGATCGGCCATGCGGGGAGCCATAAACATAAAAATCGTTTCGCGGCCATGATTACAATCCAACTTCGCCCCATTCGGTGAGCGCCGTTATAGGTCTAATTCCACGGGACCCCCACCGCGTCCGTGACGACACCGAGTCACTTCAACTCGCAACCGCCGCGTGGTGGCCCCATGTTGCACGCGACGCAAAACGGGATGGACCCACAATTGCACATCCGACCAACATGGCTGCCCACGCACACGCTCTGGACGTGCTAACAGACCGATTACGCCACTCTGTTCAACGGCCAGTGCCAGACGCCGGTAATCCGTCGGTGCAAGTCGCGCCACCCAGCTCCAGACAGCCGCCACGGCCGGACAACGCAACGCTTGATCCAACGCCCATAATCGATCCTTGAAATTGGCCGCGCGAATCACCAACAGCCGATTCAAATCCAACCCTAACGCCGCCACGGCCGGCGGATAAAACCATCCCGTTTCGTCCACTACCATGACAACCCCCTCCTCGCCCGCCGCACGGCACGCCCAGAACAGTCCTAATAGGCCGGCACCTCCACCCGGCCGACCTAGGAACTCAACCAACGAACCGCGCCGAATCCCACCGCCCGGCAGTAAACCATCCAATGCCTCATAGCCGCTGGCAATCCACCGTGCCGCAGGCGCCGTCCCCGCCGATTCCCGCTGCCTTAACTGCTCACGCAATTCCTCCAACAACAAAGTGTTTGCAAGGGTCTCATTTGCTCGTACCGGCCGCGTGCGTGCGGAAAGCACCGGTTTGGAACCGAATTCACCAGATAAATCAACCGCTCTCGCGCTCATGATGCCACCCTTTGGATACTGTACATATGTATCGTATGTCTGTCAAGCTAGTCTTCATGTTTTTTCAGACGGGCGCAAAAAGATATTCTTGCCCTCTCTTCACACGCCGCCGCGCGACCATGGGATCGCGAAGAAGATCTGGCAAGAATATAGGAGGCTTACCTCGATGAAGGATAAACCCATCAACGGCTACGAACCTTGGCAGAATTACGAACCTTGGCAGAATAATGGGGGCAGAATGATGCGAGGTCCGCGGATTCGCCCCGGCGTGCCCTGGCTTCGCTCCCATGCGCGATACGTCATCGCCGGTCACATCGATTTCACGCCGTGGCGAGAAGCACTCGGAACATCAGCTACCGCGCGGCACCGATCACCAAATCAAGTTGGAATTGAAACCATGGTGGTCGCGCGTCTGGCCGGCGTGTGTAGATCGCCTGAAAACCATTACCGTCGTTACGTAGCTGCCCGTTCCGAATTTGATAGACAAACCCGGTAATCACATACTTTGGGCCGCCGTCTTCGGTTTTCGGCACGAGCTGTTCAAAGAAGATTTCCCGCGCGGTAATCCAGACCAGTTTCCCAACGCCCGCATAATACCCCACGTGCGGTCGGCGCAAGCGGATCTTGGTCGCATCGGCGGCAGCCAGGTGATAACACATGCCGAACAGCACTTGCGCGGGCCGGTGGCGATCTAGATTCACCACGTAGTTCCACGCGAACCCGTCGCCAATCCACGCATACTGCACGGCGGCGAGCCCGCCGTTCGTCGATGCGGGAGAGGTGCCCATCTGCACGGCGTGCCAATCATGGTCCACGCGCATGTGGTCCCACAAGCCGTACCAATGGCCGGAGAACCCATCCAGCGCATCGTGTGCGTCGATCGTCGCCCCGTGGCTCACCTGCCGCACGACATCCGCTGCGGAAATGTGAAATGTACTCAAATCAGGCCGGCCATGCAGGGCCGTTTGACACGCACCCGGGAACCGCTCCATGGCTGACGCCACTAAGTCCAGCCGTCTCTTTCCGCCAGTGTCGGGACGCAACAGTTCTTGTCGCCACAGTCGGCATTGCTGGATCCCCTGATCACGCAAGTCGGTCCTGTCGGGCCAGGCCGCGCCGGTGGGGTGCGGACCTTCCGCATACACCACGCCCGCGAACCCAATTACCAACGCTATCGGCCAACGCGAGATTCTCACAAATACAACATCCTTCAGAATCAGCCGGATTTTGTGGGTGCGAAGTTCGAATTATCCGTGGGCTGTCCCGGAATTGGAAGAGGGCTAGAAGATGTGCGGTGAGACAGTAGAGAAGTGACAGAAAAAAAGGCTTGGAACTCGACGCCGTGTAAGTCCATGTCTCCAGCCGTCTCACGGGTCGTCCGCTCGCGGTGCGGAAGGATTCGTGCCGTAAACCGGTTTGCAACGGAACCTATTGGCCTGTCAGGGGTTCCATTCTATGTCGGCAGCTTCGAGAATGACGGACTCGGGGTTGGTCGGGCGGCATTCGCCGCCGGCCGCCCAAAAAAAACACGATTCTGCAATAAACGCCTTTTCTCCACGTTTTGTACTTCGATGAGCACATCGCGCAACGATCCTGATCGCGAACGCATCAATCGGTGGGTCCACGAGTACGGCCAAGCCGTACGTGGCTACATCGGCGTGATGGTGCGCGATTCGCATCGTGCGGACGATGTTTGGCAGGAAGTCTTCGGACGCGCGTGGAAGGCGCGGCAGGCATACCAAGAGAATGGCAATGCCAAGGCGTATCTGTTCCGCATTGCCGACCATCTGGTGTGCGATTTGGCACGCAAGAAACGCATGGAGGTGAACCTCGACGACACCAGCTGGCAGCAATGCGAACCGGTCGCCGTCACCGCGTCGCCGGACGCGGTCTTGCAACGTGCCGAGACACGGCGCCACCTGATGCAGGCCATGGATGGGCTCACTCCGGCCCAGCGCCGAGTTTTGCTGCTGCGGTATTTTGGACAACTTGGATTTCAGGAAATCGCCGACATCATGCACTGCCCGTTAGGTACGGTGCTGAGCCACTGTCGACGGGGCCTGATCGCGTTACGCGGCATCTTGGTCGAGTGTTTACCATGACAAACTCACATGATTTGGTAGCGCAAGAACGTCTGGAGCAAGTAACGACCGCTCGGTTGGCTGCCGACGAGCCTTTGGATGCGGACGCACGTGAACTGCGTGATGCATGGTGTGCCTTGAGTGAACTGCTGGAGGCGTCCGCCGCCGATGTGCCGCTGCCCGCGCTGGACGTATTGGTGGATCGGCCGGCCGAGAGTCCGCGCCGCCCGCGTGTGGCAGTGATGCCTTGGTTGGCCGCGCTCGCCGCCACGCTCCTGCTCGCTGCCGCCGGCTGGTCCGTGTGGTACTTCGCTCCGGTACATCCTGGCCCGCATGTGGTCGCGGTGGAGCGTCCGAAGCACGCCGCGCCGACGGTTGTTCCCGAGACCGCCCCGTCCCAATCGCCAGATTCACGCCCTGCGTCGGTGACAAAGGACAACGACGCGGCGTTGGCTTGGGACGACACGTTCGATGAACAACTGGACCAGGCCTGGTTGTGTGCACGCCAGCTGCAAGACGGTGGTTCCACACTCGATACATGGCATGACAGCATGGCCGGATCGGTCAACAAACTGCAACAAGAGTTGAATAGTGGAGAGGCCCTTTAGTGCTTGAGATTCTGGACTTTATTGGTGAGAGGGGAACGTACTATGAGACGGTTTAATCGACTATTGTCGCTTTGCGCGGCCACGGGGCTGTTGCTGGGGATGACCATGTTCGGTCGGGCCCAGGACCCGGATCCACCGAAGCATGCGGGCAAACCAGCGGCCAAGAAAAAGGTGGTCGCACGGGATGCGGATCGTGATCGGGGCCCGCGTGCCGATCGACCGGCGGATCGTCCGCGGTCGGATCGAGACCGTGCGCGACCAGCGCGGCGCGGCCCGGACGGCAAACCCCGGCCACGCGATGTGAACACGGCTCCACCCGTTTCCGTGCCACCATTGGACGCGCCGGTGCCGAGTGACGTTCGAGGCCGACGGTTTCCCCATGGTCCCGGCAGCGATATGCGTGGGCCGGGTGGCTTTCCAGGGATTGGCGGCGGGCGGCCACAGCCAGGTTTCGGGCCGGGACGGCCGATGGGCATGGGGCCGGGAATGATGCGTGGCGTTGGACCCGGAATGGGACGCCCTGGGGAAAACGCTGATCCGGAAATGTTCAAACTCGAACAATCCGATCAGGAGCTTGGACAACGCTCCATGGAGCTGGCCGCGGCTTACCGGCGTGCGGCGACAGACCAGCGGGACGCGTTGCGCAAGCAGCTGCGCGAGGTAATTGACGAGCATTTCGACGTGCGGCAGAAGCTGCGCGAGCTCCAGCTGAAACGATTGGAACAACAGCTCGAGCAACTCAGACAAGCGATTGAGAAGCGTGCGAAAGTGCGAGATCAGATTGTCGACCGGCGCATGTCGGAACTGACGGGAGAAGAAGATCCACTGGACTTCTGATTCCAGGGCAAGTCTGTGCAACAGGCCGAGGGGGGAATCGGGTTGGATTCTTAGGCTGCCAGATGCGCGCACCGTGCGCGCAGGTTGCCAAGCGAACAACGGGAGCGCAACCGAAGGAGGGCGTACTCCGTTGTGGGTTGCGGGCCTCCCGCATTTGTATGTGGGCATGCGTGGCATGCACCACGGAATCATGGGGTTGAACAAGGATAGGAGGAGCATCATGCGAAGTAGAATGTCGTGGCTTCGGGCCGGCTGTTGGCTGCTGGTACCCAGTTTGCTGGTACTGGTCATTGGCAGCGCGGCTTGGGCCGACAAGGCGGCCAAGAAAAAGGCGCCACCCCCCGCAGCCAAGAAAGCGAAGGCGGAGAAGAAGAAGGCACCAGCCGTGAAGAAACGCGTCCAGCCACCGAAACGGGATGCGGACAAGCGTCACCCGGCACCGGCCAACCGTGACACGGTGCGGCGTGCCGCGATGGCAAAGCGCGCCGCCGTGATGCGCGCCGCGCACGCGCCCAAACGCCCGTCCGTGGCACGCCGCCCGATCGGGCCGACCGGTGGCAGCGCGATTGAACGGAAACTCGACATGCTGCTGCGCGAAGTGCAGCAACTGCGCCGCGATCTGGGCCAATCCCGAACGGGCAAGTGGGGCCCGAGCCGCGCGGGATCGATGGGACGGGGCGGACCTGGGATGCATGGTCCGCATGGCAACATGCAGCGGCCGATGGGCCCACCGCCATGGGTGATGGCCCGGCGTGGGATGATGGGCCAAGGTGGCCCGATGGGACCCGGCGGACCCGGAATGCATGGTCCGCACGGCAACATGCAGCGCCCGATGGGTCCACCGCCATGGGTGATGGCCCGGCGTGGGATGATGGGCCAAGGTGGCCCGATGGGACCCGGCGGACCCGGAATGCATGGTCCGCACGGCAACATGCAGCGCCCGATGGGCCCACCCTCAATGATGATGGGCCGGCGTGGCATGATGGGCAAAGGTGGCCCGATGGGACCCGGCGGACCCGGAATGCACGGTCCGCACGGCAACATGCAGCGCCCGATGGGCCCACCGCCGTGGATGGATAAGGGCAAACGAGATGGCGGCAAGGGCATGCACGGCCCGATGGGCCCGCACGGGCCTGGGATGCAGGGTCCGCCGTGGGCCAAGGACCGTGATTTCGACGGCCCCGGTCCGAAAGGCGACCGTCCGCCATCGAATCAGTTTCGCGAGAAGGGTGAACGGCCCGAACGGTCGGCGCGTGATCGCGAATTTCGCGGCCCGCACGGTCCCGACGGGCATCCCGGTCCCAAGGGGCCGGATGGCAAGGATGGGATGCGGCGGTCTCGAGGACCAGGAGGTCCTGGGGACGGACCGTTTGGATTCTGGCGATTCTTTGGTGACGACCGAGGTCCCGCGGCACGTGGTGATCGCCCGGGGCCACCTAATCGTGGACGGGACGCTCGTGACGGGGATCGTCCCCGCCGCGGTCCCGAGGCACGTAACCCCGACGGCCCGCGCCGCGGCCCGGACGCTGGTCCGCGAGATCGTGGGCGCCGCGGCCCACCGCCGCGCGATGGCAAGTCGGGCCCCGGCCCCGACGGTCCGCCGCGCGGACCGGATGGCCCCCCCAACCGCGACTGACAATTACGTGTAACATGCAAGCGACGACGACTCCCCGCCCACCCGGGCCGGGAGTCGTTTTTTATTGGCGAAAAACGACCCCGCGAAAACGCCCCCTGCCTCCATTCTGGTGACGAAAAACCCGGAGATTGGGCAAGTTTCCCGGTCTGCCGGCGCGCGACGTAGGGTGTGACAAGCTCACGCGATCGATCGCTGCCATTGGGCGCCGTCCAACGCCAGGTGGCGGCGGCGGCAGGGGTTGAGTCCTGGGAGCTGCGACGGTCCTTTGCGGAGAAAGGACCTACCTGTGCCGCCCAAATGAAGATCACCGACGCCGCGACTCGGGATCGGACGAGCGAACAAGAACTGAAGAGACGCCGGCTTGCGTCAACTCCAATGTTGTTGCCCCCGTTATCGTCGGGACACTGAAGCAATCGCTCGAAAGCGCGGCGGTCGCGGAATCAAGGCGGCCGACCGCCTGCTAGTTTCGGTTGGCCGGCGGGGCGATGATTTCAATCTGGTTGCCCGCGCCGGAGATGATCACATTCGGCGCAGCGCCGCCGGTCGTGTTGCCGTTGTTGGCGACGTTACCGTGGTCATCGTTGAAGAAGCCGCCCACGCCGATCGTGCCGCCCAAACGCAGTTGGCCATTGGCGTCCCGCTCCAGCTCGAAGCCGACACTGTCTTCGTTGCCGAACAGGTTCAGGTTAAGTACAGAACCCGCATTGACCGCGAAGCCAAACGAAGACGCCGCACCGTTGCCGAACAGGTTGTTGTTGCGTACCGTGGTGTTCATCGTGTTGGTGCCGCTCACCCGAAGCTGAATTCCCGAACCGAAAACATTGGCGATGGTGAAATTCTGAATCAGGAGTGACTCAACATCGGTCGCGTCGATCCCGGGACCAGCGGCGTTGGTGATCAGTCCGCCGTCCATCGTGACGCTACCGAAAATGCTCGTCAGAAGAACCCCCGGACCAACCGTGTTGGCGATACCAATGTCCTCGAACCGAAGGTCGCCTGCCGCGCCGAGTGCTTGCAGACCACCACCGCCGGTGACCGAAACACGATTGATGTCTACC
>CAZSOG010000131.1:0-8758 GCA_964607555.1 uncultured Pirellulaceae bacterium
GGGAGCGCCGCGGAACGAGGGCGTACTCCCTTATGGGTTGCGGGCCACCCGCATTGGGAACTTAGAGCGTGCAGCACAGCGTGGCCAACCAATGAGAATTCCTCGTGCGCGTCACGTCCTTCGTGGTTAACTCCTATTTGTGCATGCAGTGATACGCCGACCGACCAGAAATGACACAAACGAACCTGGGCGACCGTGCTCGTGTGGCGCTCGCCTTTGGCGAGTGCCACCCGAGCGCCAGAGCATGCGCTGGCGATGCCGGGTTTGGCTGAACGTGTCAAACATGGCAGGTCGTGGTACATGGTACCGCCTTTTATTCCTCGGTAAGGGTGGCGACAATGGCATCATCGGCTCTTTCGGGCACCGATTCGATAATATCCAACAAGACTTGATCCACTTCGATCCCTTCCGCCTCGGCCTCGAAATTCAGGATAATGCGATGCCGCAGCGCGGGCAGACAGACACGCCGCACGTCTTCGAAACTGACGTTGTAGCGGCCTTCGAGCAGCGCGCGGACCTTGGCCGCCAACGCGATCGCCTGGGCACCGCGCGGGCTGCTTCCCCAACGCAAGTAGTTATTCGTGACATCCGCGGCGAATTCACCTTGCGGGTGAGTTGCCATGGTCAGGCGGACCGCGTAGTCCCGCACGTGCGGGGCGAGAATCACCGACCGCGCGAGTTGTTGCCAGCGCAAAATCTCGCTGCCGTCCATGACCTTCTCGGGCTCGATGGCGACGCCCTTCGTCGTGCGGTCGACAATTGTCGCCAGCTGCTCTCGGTTCGAGTACCCCACCAACAGCTTGAAAAAGAACCGGTCCAATTGCGCTTCGGGCAACGGATAGGTTCCTTCCTGCTCGATGGGGTTTTGCGTGGCCATGACAAGGAAAGGCCGGTCCAGATCATAACGCGTTCCACCGATGGTGACGGTCCCCTCCTGCATCGTTTCCAGCAGGGCCGACTGGGTCTTTGGCGTGGCTCGGTTGATTTCATCGGCGAGGCATATCTGCGTGAATATCGGGCCGCGCTGGAACTCGAAGACCCGCCGTCCCTCCACCGTTTCCATGACCATGTTCGTGCCCAAAATGTCGGCCGGCATTAGATCGGGCGTGAACTGGATCCGGTTGAACGGCAAGTCTAGTGCCTGGGCCAACGTGCGCACCAATAGGGTTTTGCCGAGTCCGGGAACGCCTTCGAGCAGACAGTGTCCGCCAAGGAACAGGCAGGTCAGGACGCCGTGGACAATTTCGTCGTGGCCGACGATCACACGCCCGATCTGCTCGCGAAGTGCCGCGTACCGCTCGCGAAATTCACTTGCTTGCTCTTCTAACGACTGGCCAACGCTCATCAGTAAACTCCCAAATACGCCCAGGCGGAGTCGCTGGCGCGCCAAACGCGCCGTCGACCCCCGTCCCGTGGATTGCAAATGTCTTGTTGTAACTCGCGCTGCCCCTTCGCTCCGGCGACAACGACGTGTTCTTGCCTTGCTCTCTCTTCCCTGTCTTCATTCGTGTCGATTCGTGGTCGCCTCTCTCCTGCCGTTCGGGTGGATGCCGCGCACCTTGCACTCACAATCGTTCGTTGCGTTTCCGCGCTTTCTTCTTGGCCTCCAGCAGCCGTGCCGTATACGAACCCTCATCGTCGTCGGTCACGTCGTCCTTCTCGACACCGCGATCCCGTGACGGCAAGGCGTCTTGCGTACCGTCGACGGTCGTTCGCGGCGCGACGGGCGGCAGCGAATCGGCGTCCATTTCGGGTTCAAAGCGCGCGTCCGCGTTGCGACGATCGAGCGATCGTGCCACTTCGGCTTTGCGGTCGCGCAGGCGATCGAGTTGCTGTTCCACGGCTTGCTCCGCCTGGCCGCCAAACCACCGTGTCATCACGGACTGCCAGACAAGTGGCACCCAGTGAAAATCGATCGCCACGCGGCGCACAAAAACATCCAGCAGGAACAGGCATGCGGCCGCCCAGAGCAACCAGGGCCAGACGTCGCGGATCGTGGGCGCGACGGCCAGGTCTTGCCGAAACGTGTCCAACGTCAAGAGGCGATCCAGTTTGGCAGCTGCCAGGTCGGCCGGCGCCATTTGGCCCGGCTGACCACCCTCGGGATGCAGAGAGACCAGTTTTCTCAGTAACCCGTAGTTCGTTTCATGGTCGCGAAATTCAGCGGAATACGGAACGTTGACGCCCGTGAGGATAGGGGGTTCACCAGGTCCAGGGACGACGGTCAGGTGATAGCTGCCGGACCGGTCAACCTTGAACTGACCGATGTAACGGCCCGGCGCTTCCTGGTGGATCGGGAACGCGAACGGCTTCAGATCCGGACCGACGGCGGCGCCGGCCATTTGCAACATATTACGAAACTGGTCATCCGCGTCCAGTGCGGTGATGGCCACGCGCACCTTGCCGTCGCGCACATCGGCGGCAACCGAGTACTTTCCGGGGCCGCGCGGCGGCCGCATTGCCCAGCGCACCATCTGGCTGAAGAACTTGTCGTAGTTTTCCCATTGAGTCCATGCCGTGGCCCAGCGATGGCCCGCATCGGTGGTGAACGCGACGGTCCGGCCAAGTCCGTAGGTCCAGGCCGCCAGGATCGTCGAGTTCCTGGGCGCGCTGGGGACCGGCGACCGTATCGCGACTTCCACCAGCGGGCTCGGCTTGACCGTTGTCAGGACCATGCCCTTCAAGGGTGGCAGCGTATTGTCGATCCCCTCGAGGATCTCGTGCGGGTAGACGACTTGCGGCGCGACGTTGTCAAGGTCCTTGACCACGGGTCGGCTCACGCGCCGCGCCTCGCGCTGGTATATTTCGGGGAGCACTTTCGGATTGGTGACGACGTAGTAGTTTCCCCCGGTCGCGGTGGCGACGCTTCGCAAGGGGGTGCTGCCGGCCGGGCCGTGCGTCGCGACGGCGACGGTGGTTACTTTGATTCCCGCCGAACGGAACCGCGCCAGGAGCGAAGCCGAGGGTGGCGACGGATCACCGTCACTGATAATGATCATGTGTTTCGTCGCGGCGTTGACACGATTGAAGGCGGCGAGTGCCATCTTCATCGAGGAATCGAAGTCGGGCATGTCACCGGGCGTCATGCGGCTCAACAATGCCAGCATCGTGTTGCGTTGACTACCGATTCGAACCAACCCGCGGGAACCACCCCATAACCAGGCGTTGGCCCCGAAGTTGCTCCAGTGAATGATGCCACAGTAATCCATTGGTCCGAGTGTTTTGATGGCGTTGCGCGCGATCACTTTCTGCCAGTAGTTACCGCGCGCCATCTCGGATGCGTGCATGGTCAAGACGAGCGCGCCGACCGCGCGGATCTTCGCGTTCTTGATCTGAAAATCGACCGGCATGGCCTTTTCCAACTCGGTGTTCGCCCAGCCGCCGGCGCCGAAACTATTCGGGCCGCCCAGCATGATCAGTCCGGCCCCCATCTGTTCCGTGTTGCGCACGAGCATCTCGATCTGCTGCGCGCGAAAACTCGTGATCGACGCCGTGTCGTCGCCGCTGCTGCGTGGGACATTGGCGAGAATCACGCAGTCGTAACCCTGCAGTTCGGCCAGACTCGAAAACGCCTGGTCGCTCGAATGCACATCGAGTTCCAGCCCTTTGGCACGCAATCGCTCGACCAGGAAGTCGAACTCACCGCGGTGATCACGGTCCTCAATCAATAAAATCCGTCCCTTGCCGCGCACATAAGTAAACGCGGACGCCCGGTTGTTCTGGGGCATCAGGTCGTCCGTCTTGTCGTCCGGCGCGAACGTGGCGGTGTACGTGTACATCGCCGGTTTGTCGATCTCGTGCTTGAAGCCAATGACGGTCTTGCCCGGCGGCAACTCGACCTCTTGTTCCCCGACCAACTGTTCGTCGTTGCCCACGGAACGCGTAATGCGGAGCTTGCCGCGCACGGTCGCCGAACCGGCTGGAGCCTTCTCCATGTAGTTGTTCAAGACCGCACGCACGTGAAACGGCGCGCCGCGCCGGATATCCGCCGGCAACGTCACTTTTTCAACGGCCACTTCGGCGCGTGTCGCCAGCCGCACGGGGACGACGTCGATGCCGATGCCGTTGGCGGCCAATGTCGGCGCGACTTGAGTTGCGCTGCCCAGGTTCTCGTTGCCGTCGGTCACGATGACTACGCGCCGCGCGGTCCCCTCCGGAAACGATGCCTGTGCCAACTTCAGCGCCGCCGCGAGACTCGTCGCGTCCTGCCGCGGCAACCATGACTCGAACGACCCCGTGTCCGGGACGTCGTCGTCGTACGGCGGGATCTCAATCACCGCGTCGCGGCCAAACACGATGACTCCCGCCGCGTCACGCCGCGCGTCACGCCGGTGCCGATGCACTTCGCGAATCACATAGTCGCGCATCAGTTCACGCTTGGCCCGCGGAATGCTCGCCGATTGATCCAGCAAGTAGATCACGGTAACCCGGTCGTTGACCCGCTGTAACTGCAGTTCCGCCAAGGCGAAGATGACCAGTGCCATGACCAACGTGCGGAGCAGCAACGCACTCACGCGTCGAAACGTGCCGAGCGAGGCCAGCGTTCGATAGCTGAACAGCCACACGATCGGCACCAACGACAGGAGCCACAGGTAGGCGGGACGATCAAATCCGATTTCCAGATTCCACATGCATGACTGCCAAGCTAGAAAATGAGAATCCGAGCCAGAGGCGCACCCTTGAGATCCTACAATAGATGCGGTGGATAGTATACATCGGACATGTCAAATGGCCCATTTTTCAGAATTACAAGGGACTAGAATTGCACGCATTGGACACGATGATTGTAGGTGTCCAGCACGTACAGACGCTGCTTACTGTCCAGGGCAATTGCCCAGGGTCGCGATAGTTGGCCGGGGCCGCGCCCCGGATGGCCCCAGCAGCCCAGCGATTTGCCATCGAGCGTGAATTTCTGGATTCGCTGATTACCGAATTCGCATACGTAGACGTGGCCTTGCCCGTCGAGCGTCAGGTCATACGGATAACTCAGGCGGCCGACCGCCGCGCCCTGCCGTCCCCAGATTCTGACCAGACGCGCGGTCGCACCGGTCGCGTCGAATACCTGAATACGGTGATTGCACGCATCCGCGACCCAGATCCGGTCGCGCGCGTCGATCGCAAGATTCTGCGGACGCACGAACTGACCGGGATCGTTGCCGTGGCTCCCCCACTGAAAGATGAACTTGCCGTCAGCGGTGAACTTCTGGATCCGATCATATTCGCCATATTCCGCAATGTAGTAGTTATCGTGTGAGTCTTGCACGGCGTCGGTGACGAAATTGAACTCGCCCGGTCCGTGACCGAGCGTGCCGCCAATCGTCTTGTCCCTGAGCAGCTGGCCCTCGGGAGTATAGAAGAGGACACGAAAATAGTGCGTGTCCGCAACTATCAGGTGGCCGTGCCGATCGAAGCTCAACCCAGACGGCTTGCCCAGCTTGATCTCGGGCGTGCGCCACCCGCGCAAATACTTACCCGCAGTCGTGTAGACTTGAATCTTGCCGGACATGTCCACGATGTACAGCTGGTCACGATCATCGATCGTCATCGCACGCGGTTTTTGCAGGCGGCCGGCGGCGATCCCACGTCGTCCCCAGACGGCGATGAGATGCCGCATGTCCGGGTCGGGGGACGTGGCTTGGCGACAGCCGGCGAGTGCCGGGAGCAGGGCGAGCATGAGGGCCATGCGGAGCCGTCCGCGCGGCGGATCCGAGTGCGGATCAGCAAGACATCGCATTGGCCGAATTGCATTCATAAGCCCGTCCACAACCCCTTGACGTTCGCGCGCAACACCCTTTAAAGTAACAGATTACGTCGAACAACCAAGGCCACTTGGCCAAGCTCGTCCTGCTTGGTCACGCAAGTAGTTCCAGGTGACAAACAGGTTAGGTGCCGATGTCCGCCGTCGTCATTGACTTACGGAGCATGGAGGACCAGCGGGACGTCGTGCATCGCGCGGTGCAGGCGTTGGCCGAGGGACAATTGGTGGTGTTTCCAACCGAGACGGTGTATGGGATCGCCGCCAGCGCACTGCACCCCGAGGCGGTCGAACGTCTTCTGTCGGTCAAGGGGCGGCGGCCGGGACAGCCGGTCACGCTGGCGGTCAAGAGTGCCGGCGAAGCACGCGACTATGTGCCGAATATGTCGCCGCTGGCGCAACGGCTGCAACGTCGCTGTTGGCCGGGACCAATCACATTGGTCCTGCCCGACGACCACCCGGATGGTGCGGCCAGCCTACTCGATCCGGTCGTGCGGCGTGCCGTGGCCCCCTCCGGCACGATCGGGCTACGCGTTCCAAGCCACGTGATTATTCAAAGTGTGCTGCGACTCGCGCCCGGTCCACTGGCGTTGTCCAGCGCGAATGTGTCCGGCCAGCCAGATGCCGTGACCGGTCAAGAAGTCGCTCAGGCCTTGGGCCAAACGGTGGACTTGATTCTCGATGATGGACGCTGCCGGTTCGGGCAACCGTCGACGGTGGTGCGGGTACTTGGACCCCGGTGGGAAATCCTGCGCGAAGGCGTCTTGAATCGACAGACACTTAAACGATTGGCCAGCTATATGATCCTCTTGGTCTGCACCGGGAATACGTGTCGAAGTCCCATGGCCGCGGTACTCCTGCGCCGGCGACTCGCGGATCGCTTGCACGTGCCCGATGCGCAACTAGACCAGCACGGGCTGTGGATCGCGTCGGCCGGCATCGCGGCAATGACCGGCGGCCGCGCGAGCCCGGAGGCGGTTGCGGTCATGCAGCAACGCGGATTAGACCTCTCGGATCACGAGAGCCAACCGCTCAGCGATCGCCTGGTTCGGTTCGCTGATCTGCTGCTGACCATGACACGTGGTCACCGCGAGGCCCTCTTGGCACAATGGCCCGATGCGGCCGCGCGCACGCACGTGCTTGGCCGTGCGTCGGGTGATGTCGCCGACCCGATCGGTGGCCCGGTTGATCGGTACCGGCGCTGCGCGGACCAAATCGATTCGTTCCTGACCGCATGGATTGATGAACTGGATCTCGATCAAATTCGCGGTACTGCCGCTCCTGGAGGATAAACTACGATGCGCGTCGCTGTCGGATCTGACCATCGCGGATTTGATGTGAAACAACACTTGCTCGAGCTCATTCCCGTGCTCGGCCATGAGGTGGTCGATGCGGGGACTGACAGCCGCGCGAGCGCCGACTATCCGGATTTCGCCGCCAAAGTCTGCCGCCTTGTGATCGAGCGGCAGGTGGATCGCGGCATTCTCATTTGCGGCACCGGAATCGGCATGTCAATCACCGCGAATAAATTCGCGGGCATTCGGGCGGCCATCTGCAACGATGTCCTTACCGCGGAAATCAGCCGACGTCATAATGATCTTAATGTCCTCTGCCTGTCCGGTGACCTCTTGGGCCAACGCAATATCGAGCCCCTGATCAAGGTCTGGCTGGCGACCGGCTTCGAAGGCGGACGGCACGCGCGGCGCATCGAAAAGATCGCGCGACTCGAGCGCGATCCGGGCTGTTGTTAAACACCGCGGGCGGCACGCCAAATGGGTTCAGTCCAGGTGATAGACTTCGTCCATGGCCTTCCACCATTGGCCCGGTTTGCGATTCTTCAACCCGATCTGGCAAGGATCGGTCTCCTTCCACCAACGCTGGGTTTCGGGGTCCGCGCCCATTTTTTTCATGTCCGCTTCGAAGTCGCTGCCGGTGTACTCGAAATAGCTGAACAGGTACCACTTGCCGTCGTCGAATTGCGTGAGGTAGATCGAGTAGTTCTGGATGTTGCATTCCTTCAGCATCTTGTTGACGCTTGGCCACGGATTGGCGTGCAGGCGTTTATACTGGTCAAGCTTGTCGGCTTTCACGCCGATGACCATGCCATAACGTTGCACCTTGACCGGTTTGTCACGCTTGGCGGCGGCCAGCGCCGCGGTCACGACAAGACCGATGATCATCAGTCGCAAGAGAAGGGAACGAGTGGTCATCATCGGCTCCTTGTGTGATGTGCGCTTTGCAGGTCGGCAGACACGCGTCCCGTGCGATGGTCAGGCCGGCACCGGCGGTGCCGCGGCCGGGTCCGAATGCATCGAGTTTACCGGTTCCGCGACGCGGTTGCAAACGATCGGGCCATGCGGCGAAGGGCGTGGCATGGTGGTCAGTCCAGCAACACGGGCGTGACCGAGCGCAGAAAATTCGGCGTCTCGGCCCGCACGGCGCGCGCTGGCGGCGGCACGATCACTTCAAGCCGCTCGACTTGGGGAAGACCTGGACCGTGACTCGAGTCGTCCCAGGGTGTGCGCGCGGCCAGGCCCCGAACCGATTGGAAGGCTACCGGAATGCTTGCCATCAACAAGATGAGAACAGTACATACGTGCATCATGGTGTCGCTCTTGAAAAGATACATCTGCAGATCATGGTGTAACGTCATTGGTGATAAGATGTGGGTTCGTGAGAAGAGAATCCAAGGAACCCAATGAACCGTACTTCATGACACGCGCCAGTCAAATCAGTGCGACGGTATCGATTGTAGGAGTTGGAGCAGACGCGGAAGATCGGCATCCCGCGGGACCGATCGTCCGCATGCGCGGCGCCGGGTCCGATCATGTTCGGGGTCCACGTACGATGGACATCCTTGTCCGTCGCTACTGCGTCCAGACGTAATTGAATCCACTATCACACCGCGGCCCGCGGCAACGGACGCCAACGCGTCGAGCTCCGCGCGTTAGCCCGGATTATTCATGAGCGATCTGCTGCGGCGCCGCAATTCGGCCATCTGCC
>CAZSOG010000132.1:0-8755 GCA_964607555.1 uncultured Pirellulaceae bacterium
CCTCAACTCGAAACTGCATTGGGGAGGTCCAACCAAACAAGAACATGCTGGCTGAGTAATTGGACAGCGCACTTTTCTTCGTAATTAGTTTGTCAATGCTCGGATTGTCGGTATCCGGCCCCCACCCAGCGGTCTTGTCTGGGTGGAGCCAGTGATTCTGCACTAACGGGCGGCGCGCGCCGGCCACCTCCTCTCCCCGCCCGCCGCGAAGCGGCGGGCGGGGAGAGGAGTTTTTTCTTTTTGCGCGCTGCTGTAGTGCATCATCATGCGCTCCACCCACACAAGGTGGGCGGGGGCCTAACTCTCTCGATTGTGATGAGTTACGCTATTCGTAATGCAAGAAGTGGCGCTGTCCAAGTAATCACGCCATGATCCGAGACACTTTTTTTGTACTGGATTTTGTCAATGAAACGTGTTGTGCTTGGCCTTGGTGTGATCATCGCGCTCTAGGGCGTGGCAGGAACTTATGCCGCGGACTGCGTCGTGGCACGTGGAAAACCGGTCACGTATCCGGCTTTGCTTCGAGTGGACGATCGCTCGAAGATCGCACCGGTTCCGCGTGACAAGGTGATTTGTTTCGCACTTTACACGGTACAGAACCGTGTCCTGAAACTGTCCGCGCGTCTCTACCCACTGGCGGCATCTATTTTCCGGCGCTCAAGCGATAGTCATCGATGATTTGGCGGATCTTGTCCGGCGCGGGGATCCCGGCGACCCTGATTTCCACGCCCGCCTGGCCGGCACTCGATACCTCGACCGTTCCGACATCAAAGATTCGCTGCAAAAACGTCTGTATGATTCTCACGTTGCGCACATCGCGATGCCAGACTTCATTGGTCGATTTCGACAGAATCCCACGTCGCACCGTCGTACGCTGTTCCGTCACGGTAATCGTTGCCCCCTTACATTCCAGCCACCATGCCAGTAGAAACGGGATTCCCACAATGACGAGACTCAGCAAGACCAGCACCACGAACCAGATGGGATGGTTGCGAAACATGGATGGATTCGCGTAATAGAGAGTTGTTTCAGCGTTCATTGAGTATCACCTCTTTCGCAGGTCATGGAATGCACTACGGCCGGCCCCGAACCGTCTCCTATTCGTTGGGACCCCGGCACTTATTGATATTTGAGCAATGGCCATCCTACCCTGGTTCCCGTGTCAACCCAAGGCGACGGCAAGAAAAAACCCGGAAAAACCGGTCTGATGCCCGGGCACAGCTTGCGTTCACCCCGTTCTTAGCGCATGGAGAACATCCGTTGACCCCCTCTTTTGTGCCTTCGCCGTGTCGTGGTTCTTGGACCGTCGCCACAAAACCGTTGCGGTGGGGCGCCGCGCCAACCCTTCGACGTGGCTGGGCGTCCGACGCACATCCTGGCAACCGATTTCTAGTTGGACAGCGCCACTTTGCATGTCACGAATGGCGCAAGTCACTACAATCGAGGGAGTTACGCCCCCGCCCACCTTGTGTGGGTGGAGCGCATGATTGTGCACTACAGCAGCGCCCAAAAAAAGTGGCGCTGTCCATCTAGGATAAGTCTCTCGGCCGGGGTTTCTTGCGATGATTCAAGATCGAGCATAAACTAATGGTTTCATGGTCTATGCCTACGCGGATAGCGTGGTGCCGTCGCGGACTCCGGTTCCGATATGAATCGATCGCAAGAGGGTGTTTGATGCGCGCAAAACTACTGGCGGTGGGCGGAACCGCGAAGCCAATTGAAATCGCGTTGGTTCTACCGGCCATCATTGGCCGCGGGCATGCAGCGAGTTTGAAGCTGCCCCACCCGTTGATTAGCCGCAAGCACTGTGAGCTTTTCGAGCAGGATGGGGAACTTATGGTCCGCGACCTGGGGTCGCTGAACGGGACGTTCGTCGGCAACCAACGTGTCACGGAAGCGGTTGTTCCCTCGGGTGAATTGCTGACCGTCGGCACAATTACGTTTCGCGCGGTCTATGACACCGAAGTTGATTCCGATGCGACCGCTCCCGCCCCCGCAAGCCGCTCCAGCAAAGCCACCCATTCGACCGATTTAGGAATCGATATGTCCGAGGATCGAACGGAACGTGAGTTTCCGGTAGATGAATTGCGTGATGCGGCCGGCCCGGTCGACCGGCAAACGGCGCTGCGACCGGATAGCTCATCCCACGATTCAAACGACGGGGGCGGTGCGAGCACGTTCTTCGAAGGCGCCGATTGAGCGGTCTCGGACATGCGTGGTGTTGTGACCAATTCCCGCCGTTGCGCGGGCCGAACTCGAATGGATGTGAGCTCCTCCATGGCAAATCAGGATCAAACGCCGAACCGACTGGTGGGGGAGTCAAGTCCCTATCTGCTGCTGCACGCGCATAATCCCGTCGATTGGTACCCGTGGGGGCGCGCCGCATTGGATCGGGCACGCCAAGAGAACAAGCCGATATTCCTTTCGGTCGGATACTCCAGTTGTCATTGGTGCCATGTCATGGCGCGCGAGTCATTCTTGGACGAAGAAATCGCCGCGGTTCTCAAACAGGCGTTTATAAGCATTAAGGTCGATCGCGAGGAACGACCCGACATCGATTCGATTTACATGGCGGCGTTACAGATCATGACCCGGCAGGGTGGTTGGCCGATGTCGATGTTCCTGACGCCCGACACGCGCCCCTTCTACGGCGCCACCTACCTCCCCGCACGCGATGGTGACCGACCCGGAGCCCTCGGATTGCTCACTGTGCTGCGCAGAATCCAAGAAATCTGGGTGCAGGACCCGACTCGAGTCGACCAGCAGGCGGACCAGATCGTCGCGTATGTCGGGGCTCAGTTGGAGCAGGTTGGAGGTCACGCCGACACATCAGTTACTGATACGCTGTTGGCACGGACGCATACGGCACTTGTCCAGAACTTTGATGAACAATGGGGTGGCTTTGGCTACAATCCCGCCAACCCGCGACAGCCAAAGTTCCCGGAGCCCGCGAACCTGCTCTACCTGATCGCACGACTGCGGCAGAACGACGCGGCGCCCGGCCAGCGCGCGCGGGATCGGCGGATGCTGCTGACCACGGTCGATCGCATGGCGGCCGGTGGCATGCGTGACCATTTGGGCGGTGGTTTCCACCGCTACAGTGTCGATCGCTATTGGGCCGTGCCCCACTTTGAAAAAATGCTCTATGACAACGGTCAGTTGGCAGCCGTTTACAGCGCGGCGTACGAATTGACCCAAGACCCATTGTATCGTGCGGTGGTCGACGAGTTGGTGGGATTCGTGTTGCGTGAAATGACCCATGCCGAAGGCGCCTTTTATTCCGCGTTGGACGCGGAGTCGGAAGGCGAAGAAGGCAAGTACTATCGTTGGGAGCGCGCCGAGATCCGAGCCGCTCTGGCGGTGGATGACTACCCGATCTTTGCCGCTGCGTACGGCTTGGATCAGCGACCGAATCTCGACGGCCGATACCATGTTCTGCAGCGCGCGTTGTCACCTGACCAGCTTGCGATTCGATTTGAACAGACCCCGCATGACGTGGAACTGCGTCTCGCGGCGGTTCGCCAGCGTCTGCGCGCCATCCGTGATCAGCGCCCACGGCCGCGAACGGACGATAAAGTCCTTGCCGCGTGGAACGGCTTGATGATCCGCGGACTTGCCGATGCCGGTCGGATCCTGGAGCGGCCGGATTATATTGCCGCCGCGGAAAAAGCCGCCAGGTTCATCCTCGAACAATTGATGGATGAAAACGGCCGCATGGTGCGCGTCTACGGTCATGGCCGCACCAAGTCGAGGGCATTCTTGACCGACTACGCGTTTCTGGTCAATGGACTCGTTGCCTTGCACCGCGCCACCGGTGACGATTATTGGGTACGGCAAGCCGCGCAGCTGACCGAAACGCAGATCGAGTGGTACTGGGATAGCAGTCGCGGCGCGTTCTTTTTTACCGCGCGCGATCACGAGCCCCTGTTGGTGCGAATCAAGAACCTGATCGACGGAGCTCAACCGTCTGGAAATTCCGTCTCGGTGGAGAACCTGCTGTACCTTGGTCGTGCTCTCCCGAATCCGGATTTCACGAAAAAAGCCGAGCGGACGATCGCGGCAGCCACGCCGTTGCTCGAGCGGGCTCCCACCGCGGCGATGTGGTTGGTCGCGGCAGTGACGGGACCGGGGTGAGACGCCCTGGCCGGCGCGCACCACGTGAAAAGCGCGTGTGCGGGGCGCGATCCAGCACGCTTGCCGGGCCCGTCAGGACCCGGAAACCGAACGTACCTTCCCGCACATCGCTTTACCGACGCAACATCTGGTTCACGGCTTGGAAGACCGCCGCCGGGTCGATCGTGGTCCGAAAAATGACGAGAGACAACATAATGACTGCGATCAACACGAATCCCCAGCCGTGCAATTTCGGCGTCGTTTTCGTCTCTCGCAGCACGTGGGCTAACTCTTCTTCGAGTTTTTTCCAGCCGGCATACGCCTGCGGCGGGCCGGTCGCGACCAGCTGCGCGTTACGCAGAAACCCCACAGACTCGACCGATAGTTGCACACCCAGTTGGGGCAACACCAGGCTGTCGCCCGCCCAACGTGCTTCGTTGTCAAGCTTCGCGACGACCTCGGCGAGGATCGATCTTAACTGCTCCGGACTCGCATTGTAAATCACCAACCGCGGACGCATCGTCAACACGATGAGTGCCAGGCACAACGCGTAAAAGACGAGCAACAAGATCCAGACCGAGCCACCGTACCGGTTCGTTGCCGCCTCGGGCAGGAACAGGTCCATGGGCCCGGCAATGATCAGGCCGGAAATCGCGACCCCCAGCGCGGCGATATCACGCGCACCGGTCGTCACCAACGGGCGTCGCGACAGATTGATCAGGCCCAGTACGAAAAAGTAGACGGCCAGCGGGGTCAGTGAGATCGTCAAGTGCAGAGCATCAATTGCCAGAGTTCCTTGATACCGACAATACAACTGAATTCGACTGTCGAGCCCACGGCTCGTATCACGGTCGCGGCCGTACCGCGGCAGATGCCACCTCGACGCGTGGCCTGCATCATAATACGCCCGCCGCTACATCACAATCCCGGCGTCGACCGGCGGAACCGATTGCCTGTTTCCATCCCGCGCGCAAACTGAATTCCCGCATGCTGTCCGGCTCCGCGGAATACTGCGCATGGCTTTCTTGCTATTGGTCCTTATGCAACTCCGCCAGCCGGCGGCGCGCTTCGTTGACCAGTGGGCTGCCGGGATAGTCGGAAATGAGCGATTCATAGGCGGCGATCGCGCGTTGCTTGTTGCCACGTTGCTGTTCGGTAGCTGCCTGCAACATCACGAGCCGGTCCGCGTACGGCGACCGCGGATTGACGGTCAACAGGTCGCCGGCCACGGCGATGGCCACATCGAGCTTGCCGCGCGCAATCCAGTATCTGGCCAACAGGAGCGACAGATAGCCGTTGGATTTGTCGCCTGGGAACGTGCGTTGCCACTGGTCCAGCGTTTCGAAGGCGCGCATCAGGTCCTTGTCGCGCAGAAACGCCTCGGTTGATCGGCTCAACGCGCCACGCTGAGCGCTACCACGAATCGCATCGAATGTACGCATCTGGTTTTCGGCGGCCTTCTGGTAAGCCGCACGTGCCTTCTCGGCTTCGCCACGACGCGCATGGTAGTCACCCCATAGCCGGTACAGCATACCGGCATCCGGGCCCGTTGCATCGGCAAGCGTGCGCTGAGCAAACTCGAGATAGGCACTGGCCAACGCCGGCTGGGCAAGTTCGCTCAGGAGCAAATCCGCTGCTTCCAGGGCACACACGGCGCGCCAATGTGCACGCTGCAAGGTTTTTCCGGCCGCTTTCCAAAGATCAAGTGCCGCCTGCGCATCCTGCAATCGAAGCCGGGCAATCGGGCCGACCAGTTGGATGATTTGCCAGTGATCCGCGTCCCCCTGACCGTTCGGTTCTTCCTGCAATGCGGCGCGTCCGGCAGCAACGGCCTTGGCCCAATGTTGGCCTTGCACGTGCAACCGAACCAGCTGGAGTTGGCTGGCACTGTCGAGACGCGCCGGATCGTACGTCTCAATGATTGGCACGTAATCTTCCAATTTGTCCGCCGTCTGCTTGCCACGCTTTTGAATCGGGCGCGTGATCCAGATCCGATTCACCAATTCATGCGTCTTGCCACGCTGGCGCACCTGCAACGTTACGGTGTACGGCCCGGGATGCAAGTAGATATGCGTGGGCTGCCATTGCGCGCTGGTCTGACCGTCGCCAAATAGCCACGTGCACCGGCCACTCGATTGCCCGCGGGCCGCGCCAGTCTGAAATCTCACGCGCACGGCCCATGGCTCACCCGCTTCGATCGGCGCGTCGCCTTGGACCGTGAATTCAAAGCCGGGCAGGGGGCCCTTGTTGTGCTGCTCCGGACTCGCCGTCGGCAAATGCAAGACGCGATCCGCGTGAAACGCGCTTGCTGGAATGATCTCGACTTTGGGTGATCCCGGTGGTTGCCACGCGGCCACCGCACAGGTCGCCAACCCGCTGGCGGCATGCCAGTAGTCAAAGCGGTGCCCACCGGGCTTGAGCGTGACCACTCCCTTGAAACGGGCACGGCCAATCGGGCGCGGTTGCCGCCCAGGCAGCGCAACGACAACCGCACCATCGATCAGCAGAAAACTGCAATCCTGACTGGATGTGAAGAACTGGTACTTCCCCGACTTGGTGACATGAAGCGTGCCCTGATAATGACTCAGAAACGGGGCCGGCTCAACACCAAATGGGTTGTACCTGTGGTACACTCGGTCAACATAGTCACTACCAAGTGGTTTGGCCTGTGTGAAGGCGGCACGCACCGAGTCGAGTTGTCGCAAGTTGCAATTTGCCCACGCGCGGGCCTCGAGTAGCAGGCCTGCTTTGGTGGTCCAGGCCGGGACGGCCACGGTCGCTTTTTTCGCACCATAGTATATCTGGTAGTCGCCGCGTCCTTTTTCCGGCTGAAATGCCACCCGGCAAAGATCGCCCGGCCCTGACTGCAGCACGCGACATGAGACCTGCCGACCCAACTGGTACACGGCAATCGCCGCCGTGTCCGAACTGACGGTCCCATGCGTATAAAATGCACATACCACCACTTCCGTTTCGGTGGCGTTGCCGGGTACGACGGCCTTACAGCGGTACTCGAACGCGTCATCTTGCCACGTTTGACGTTGGGCGAGCGCGGCGGGGCCAACCACCGTTAATACCAAGAATACTCCAAGAATCTTCGCTCCAATGGGCAAACCGCGCTTATGCTGAACACCATTTAGCATTAGAATTGCTCCTTATCCGTTTATGATCGCATCGCATGTCCGGAGCCACACTTATGCCGTCGTCAGGACAAGGCCCCAACACGTCCGTGAACCCCGAGGAAGCCGTGCACCGAGTGACCAAGGCACGCGATGTCTTGGTCAGTGAAGTGCATCGCGTCATCGTCGGCCAGGACGAAATGATCCAGCAAATGCTCATTTCGCTGTTCGCGCGCGGACACTGCCTGACGATCGGCGTGCCTGGCCTGGCAAAAACGCTGACCGTTTCGACATTGGCCCAGGCGCTCCACCTCAAGTTCAGCCGTATACAGTTTACTCCGGACTTGATGCCGAGCGATATCACGGGTACCGAGATCATCGAAGAAGACCAGGCAACGGGACGACGCACGTTCCGCTTCGTGCGCGGGCCGATCTTCGCCAATATCGTCCTGGCGGATGAAATCAACCGTACCCCTCCAAAGACCCAGTCGGCCCTGTTGCAAGCCATGCAGGAGTATCAGGTGACCGCCGGCGGAACCACCTATGACCTCGAAATGCCGTTCTTCGTGATGGCAACCCAGAATCCCATCGAACAGGAGGGCACTTATCCGTTACCCGAGGCCCAGCTGGATCGCTTCATGTTGTCAATCAACATCGGTTATCCGAGTCGCGATGAGGAGCGGCAGATCGTCAAAGCGACCACGCGCCAGTCCATGCCCGAGGTTCGGCCCGTTTTGCGGGCCCGCGACATTCTCTGGATCCAGCAACTGGTTCGGCAGATTCCGGCCACCGAGCACATCGTCGATTACGCGGTCGATCTGGCCCGCGCGACGCGTCCGGAGGAGCCCGCCTCCCCCGATTTCGTCAAGAATTGGCTCGCATGGGGGGCCGGCCCCCGTGCCGCACAATACCTCATTCTCGGCGGCAAAGCGATGGCCTTGCTCAACGGCCGCTACGCCGTGCAGGCGTCCGATATTCGCGATGTGGCTCTGCCCGTGTTGCGGCACCGGATTTTTACGAATTTCAACGCCGACGCGGAAGGCGTTAATGCCGACAGTGTCGTCAAGAAGCTGATCGAGGCTGTTCCCGAACCCGGCTACGGCGAGCCGACCGTGGTGCCTACCGGGCAGCGTGCTCCGGCAAAGGGCAAAAGAACGTCCGGCAAGCGTCACGCGCGCGCGCATCGTGGCAGCCACGCCGCCGATCCGCCAACCCCCCCACCTCCGCCAACCTGACGCGGATCGTAACCGTTCACAGGCCCCTGGCCATAAACAGCGAGTTGGTTCGTTCTTACTCTTACTCTTACTCTTACTCTTAATCTTAATCTTAATCCCGATCGACGTGGCGTGTCACGTTGCCCGACGATTCTACTCTTGAGTCGAGTTTTTTGCATCGGACTACGCATCGAGGTCGTGGACGGGGAGAAGCCAGGTATTTGAGTTGCTCGGTGGGGAGTTGGGGACGTCTGGCGGGGTATGCGATTAGGACGGGGTTGCGGTCCGTTCGGAGAACAGACCTACCTG
>CAZSOG010000133.1:0-8743 GCA_964607555.1 uncultured Pirellulaceae bacterium
TGCACCAATGGCTGGCCGATGCCGCAATCGATGGCAACTGCATCTCGAATGAAAACGGCATGTGGCTGGACTTCCAGCGCGGTCCGCTCCCGGGCGCCGGCAGCTGGACGCACCAGTATGCGGAGCCGGGGAACTCGACCTGCAGCGACGACCAGGCGATCCGGTGCCCACTTGGCGTGTTGTGGTTCGGCCGGCCCGGACCCGGCGAGATGGCCGATCGGCATCGCCGCGCGGCGGCGCCGTTGGGCATCAACGGTCGACTATTTGTACAGGGTGAGGGGACTGGCCGCCGGACTGGCGTGGGGGAAAACTCGGTGATGGCTTACGATGCCTACAACGGCCTCAAGTTGTGGGAACGAAAACTCCGCGGCGCGTTGCGTGTGAGCGTGACGCACGACGCCGGTAATTGGGCGGCAAATGACGACAGCCTGTTCGTCGCCGTGGACGATCACTGCGTGCAACTGGACGCCGCGACGGGAAAGACGCGGCGGACACACAACTTGCCGGAGATTGCCAAGACGGGACGCCACAAGTGGGGCTATGTCGCGGTGGCTGACGGTGTGCTGTATGGCTCGTCGACACTCCGGGGACGGACCGCCGACTGCATCTTCGCGATCGACTTGGCCAGCGGCCGGCAGCTCTGGAAGTACGAAGTTGGCGGCATCGCCCAGGGCGCCATCGCGATCAGCAACGGCCGACTGCTCTTTGCCGCCTCCAAGGTAACAAAGCAGCAACGCGAACTGGCGCTCGCGCAACAGATCAAGGCGGTGGATCGGCTGAACAAGACGGAACAGGCCGCCGTGTTGAAGAAATTCAGAGAGGCCACCGTTTATAATGTCGTCGCATTAGACGCCCGTTCGGGCGACAAACTGTGGGAGAAACCGGTCGAAGTTACCGGCGCGGTCGGCGGCGCGTATTGGTGTTCGCTCGGGGCCATCTGCAAAGATGATGTGCTGCTGCTGTTTGGTGTGTTCCTGGACGGTCACCATTGGACCGACTTTCTCGCTGGGAAATTCGAGTCGCGACAAGTCGTCGCGCTGTCGGCCACCGACGGTCGCACGATATGGCGCAAACCGATCGGTTATCGAGTGCGTCCGATCGTGGTGGGCAACACGCTGCACGCCGAACCGTGGGCCTACGACTTGAAGACCGGTGTGCAACGGACGCGCATCCATCCCGTCACCGGACGTGAAGAGGTTTGGCAATTCGCGCGCCCCGGTCACCATTGCGGGGCCCCGGCGGCGGCGCCGCATATGCTGCTGTTCCGATCGTTCACTTTGGGCTGGTACGACCTGGATAACGATTTTGGCACGCAGCATTTTGGCGGTCAAAGGCCGGGCTGCTGGATTAATTTCATTCCGGCCAACGGACTGCTGATGATGCCCGAGGCCAGTTCCGGGTGCCTGTGTGCCTTCCCGACGATGTGCACCGTGGTTTTCCAACACAGCAAAGAGAATCGGCAGTGGGCTTATTTTAGCCAGCCGGGTCCGATGACGCCCGTGAAACACCTGGCCCTGAATTTGGGCGCGCCAGGTGACCGGAAGGACACGCAAGGCCTGCTCTGGCTTGGCTATCCGCGTCCCCGCGGGTCGCTCGTCCTCCAATACAAGGTTAGCCTTTCATTTTTTCCTGGCTGGAGCTACTTCGTACACGATCCAGCTCGGTTGCAGATCGCCAACACGGACTCGCCCTGGGTATTTCGTTCCGGTGTGAGGGGTATGCGTGAGTGCAAGATCCCCGTGGCGGGACCGGGGGATGGGAAGGCTCGCTATCGCGTGCGTCTAGCGTTCGCCGAGCTGGACCATGACGTCACGGGCAAACGTGTGTTCGACATCAAGATCCAGGGCAAGGTTGTTGCCAAGGACTTTGACATCCTGCAACAGGCTGGCGGGAAGAACCGGGCCGTGGTCAAGGAGTTTGCCGGTATCGAAGCGGGCACGGAAATAACCGTGGAATTCGTGCCGAAGACGGCGCGGCCGGCACTCGACCAAGTGCCGGTCGTGCAGGGAATCGAAGTCGAACGGGAACGCGTACTTACAATTGGCCTGACGGCGCCCTCGTTCTTGCTGAATAACGCCAATCCCCAACAGGGCGGGAACGCGGTCATCGTGAATAACAAGGACAAGGCCTTTTCCGGTACGCTGCGGATTGACGTTCCGAAGGGCTTCACCATCGAGCCGGCCGCGACGCCGTTGAACCTCGCGGGCGGACAACACACCGAAGTGGCATTGCAGGCGGCCACGACCAAGAACGCCAGGCCAGGCCGGTATCCGTTGGTCGTCAGTCTGCACCGGGCCGATGGCTCGATCGAAAGCCGGCAAGCCGGAACGCTCGAGTATCTGGGCGAGCGCACTCGCGTGGTGTTCAAGGCCAGCGAAGATACCTACGTGGCCCGATCCTCGCCGGACGCGAATTATGGAGCATCGGCCGGCCTGACCGTGGACGGCGGCGACCGGAAACTGGGCGACCGTTATCACGCGATCACCTACCTGAGGTTCCGAATCCAGCTGCGTGGCCGACCGGTATCGGCCAGACTGCGGCTGTTCAACGGCGACAATCCTTCGGGCAATTCGGGGCAGGTCCGTGTGGTCACCGAACCTTGGGCCGAAAGGAAGGTCACTTACAACACGCGTCCGAAGCTGGGCGCCGTCGCCGCCGAAGTTGGTCGCGTGGCGGAGTATCAAATCGTTGGTCTTCCCTTGGACGTCTCACTGGACGGTGTTGCTGAATTGAGCTTGGCGATCGATCCGACCGGCTGTGACGGCCTCCACTACATCTCCCGCGAAGGCGGCAAACCGCCCGAGTTGATTGTGGAGTATGTGGCGAAATAGGCGACGCGCGTGGTTAACTGACTCGAGTCAGTCAACCACCGGTGCCGACCTTCGGCGCGCATGCGTTGGGAGTCCCATCCAGCTACGGATTCGGCGTTCGCGGGCCAGGACCCGTTGATGCCGAGAATCGGAACGAGTACAAATCGGCGTCTTTCAAACGTACACGTAATCGGACCGGCTTGCCCGCCAGCGTGCCAACGTTCGCTCCCTGGGTCCACGAGACGTCGTGTGCGATTTCACTCCCGAACAGAATTTCGCCATCGGCGAGTGTGAATCCTGGATAGGGGTTACCATCCTTGTCGCAAAGTTCCAGCCGCAGTGTGCCAACCGCCGACGTGTCGTAATTAATGATTAATCGATTGCCGGCGAACGTGAAGGGTTGGGTCAGTAATTCGCCTCCGGCCCGGCCGGCATGGACGGAGACGAACCCGTCGGTGCGCAATACGCCACGTCGGACGCGCGCGGTCGGGTAGCGATAGTGTTCGGTCCAATAGATTGATATTTCGGTCTCGGACGTCGGCGCCAAGCCCCACGCGATATAGTTGTTTCGGTCGGTCCAGCGGAGTGGATCGAGGCCCGGCCGGACGAACGCTTCCAGCCATCGCTCGAAATGCAGACCGTCCCGGCTACTCATGAGAACTCCGTCGTTGACGCCGTTCTCCTTATGCGTGGGGATCTTTTTTCGTCCGGGGACAAACCGGCAGGGAAACCCGAGAAGAATGTGCGGCGCGCGAAAATACGGCAAGATGGCATTTGTGTAGAGGTGTTCATTCGGGGCATCGCCGTAGTCAAGCCACTCTGGTTTCGTCCACTGAACGAAGTCCCGGGACGTACAGGTCTTGATGTCGCGAACCCCTTTGTGAAAATCGCGGAAGAAACTGACATAACATTTTCGAACGGGGTCCCAGAATGCCAGGTTTTGCGAATCGAAGGCGCCGTCGGTGATCACCGGTTGCTCACGCAATTTAGTCCATTGATAGCCGTCAGGCGATACGAAGGCGACCAGCGAGTTCTTGGGCCCCGCGCTGGCGAGCGCCTTGTACCGTTGATCAGCCGGCGTGCCGGGCCTCGGGTCTTTCATGGGCGTGAAGTTGTGCGTCCCTGGGCCCATCCAGACAATGTTGTTTTGTTTCGATTCGTCCCAAAGGTACCGGCCGACGTTGGGGCGAGTGAAATGAATGCCGTCGTCGCTCTCGGCAACACAAGTGACGGCGTCGCGTGTCAAGTCGCCCCAGCCGCGGTAGAACATTCGGAATCTGCCCTCGTCGACCATGAGTGTGAAGTACCCGCTGAACGGACCTTCCCAGGGCTTTTCCAGCTGCAAGGCGATCTCACGCGGTTCCGGATGATGCAGCATGCGTGCGGCCTGGCCGGAGAGTCCATCGATCATGAAACGATCAACGAACAGTTCCAGACGCGCGCCGATATCAACGACATCCATGCGGGTCGGCTCAACACGCGGGATGCCAATTGCCTCCTCACCACCTTCGGCCGTCAATTGCACGTCATCGAAATCGAAGGTGCCGTGATCGCCAACATAGGAGTACAAGCTTGCCGATACCTCGGCGGCGTTTGCCGGTGCTATCGTGCTTATCTCCACACGTACCCACTTGTTGGTCGGACCTTTGGCACGAACGAATACATCGTGAATCCGCGTTCCAAGATCATCATAGACATTGATGTAGATCCCGGGCTGGCCCTTGTCGGTCGTGCGCAGCCACGCGGATGCGGTGTACGTGCCACCCACGCGCGCGGGGAGGCGATTGGATTCATAGAAGATACTCGCCTTCGCGTCCGGGTCAATCATGCGAAGATATCGGGCCCCCGTGTGCCCTCCATCGGCCATGATCCGTACCGTGTCGCCCCGCACGTGTTGCCAATCAGTTGGCTGTTGGTCGCTCGGTCGCAGCGATTCGAAACTCGGGTTACGCACCAGGTTGGGTGCACCGTTTTCAGCGACGCACGAAAGATACGAGAGCAGGAACGCGATAAAAAACATCATGAGTCATTCTCCCCGATCGATAACGTGGTGACAAGGACGCTCGCCCCTATTACAACGTATCTACCTTGGAGTTGCAATGATGCGTGGTTCGGACCGTCCAGTTGGCAAGGGCGCGCGCGGGCATGGCCCGTCGTTCTGGGGGGCCGTTGACAAGAAGGGGGTTTACTTTTCTTCTATCCCCGATTCCAATAGGGGCTGGGCCGTGCCGCACCGTCTTCGTGTCACGACCGATCCATGCCGTAATCACGCGGTCGCCATGGAATTCTTGTCAGTGCGTGAGACTTTTCAACTGAACTCGTTTGCGGACACGGAAATATTTGCCGCGGGGCGTCCATGAATCGCCAAGTCATCGTCATTACTGGTGCCGCCGGTTTTCTTGGTTCCGCGACGACCGTTGACTTGGCGCGAGATCACCGGGTCGTTGCGTTGGATCGACGCACGCCGTCGCGCGCGCTCCTTGCTGCCGCGCCGGACGCGACCTGGTGGCGAGTGGACATTGCCGATGCTGCGGCGTTAGCCTCGATTTTTGAGCGTACTCGTGAGACCCTCGGCCGGATTGACTTCGTGGTTCATTTCGCGGCCTACTATCACTTTGGCACGGCCCGTCATCGGGAGTATGACCGAACAAATATTCGGGGCACGGATCACGTGTTGCAAGCGGCCCGGAAACACGGTGTTCGGCGCGTGATCTTTGCCAGCAGCATCGCGGCCACGCTTCCTCCGGCGCCGAACGAAGTACTTACGGAGCGGACGGCGACGGCAGGGTACATACCGTACGCCGCAACCAAGTCCGTTGGCGAAATGTTGGTTCGGGAGGCAGCCGAGCACGTGCCGGGCATCGTGCTGAGATTCGGCGGGGTCTTCAGCGACTGGTGCGAGCTGCCGCCGCTATACGCACTCATTCGCCTTTGGGCAGGACGCTCGCCGTTGCGATGCGTGGTCGTGGGCCAGGGCGCAACGGGGATGCCCTTCGTGCATCGGCGCGACGTCGCACGCATCGTTCGGTGTTGTCTTGACTGCCACGCGCGCCTTGCACGCTTTGAGGTTTTCTTGGCGTGCCAACAGGGTGCGGTTGCGCATCGCCAACTGTTTTCGAGAATCCGGCAGCTTGACCGACGTGCCCCGGCCAGGAAACCAATGCACCTCTCGCCGAGAGCCGCGAAATTGGGCCTGTACGCGCAGTACGCCGCCGGTTGTTGCATCGGGCGTTTACCCTTCGAACGCCCGTGGATGCTTGATTATGCGGATCGACCTTGGGTCGCGGACATCACGTACACGCAACGGAAACTCGGCTGGCAGTGCGCCGACGGAATGGGGGTTCTTGACCGGCTGCCGATCATCCTCGATCATTTTTGGCGGGACCGGCGTATCTGGGAACGGCGCAACCGACTCCGGAACCGCCGGCAGTACGCCTATCATGCTCCGGAAAACTAGTATTGGTCATCGTCGGGGGCGCGGCGCCCGAATCTCAGTCAGATTCTGGGGACGCAGCGCACTTGGCGTTTGCAGGTGACGAAACAATGGTCCATGTGCCTCTGCCCGATCCGGCGACCGTGGTTATCGTGGGTGGAGGTCCGGCCGGGTCATTTTTTGCGATCACTTTGTTACGGCAGGCGAGACAGCTTGGCCGGGACGTGGATCTTACGATTCTGGAAAAGAAGCACGAGCTACAATTCTACATCAACACATGCGCAGTTTCCTGCCGCGAAGGCTGCAATCATTGTGCCGGCATCATCTCCCCGCGAATGGTTGACGTTCTGACGGACTTGGACCTGACGTTACCTGCCGATGTCGTGGCCGGGACCATCGAATCGCTGGCAATTCACGGCGACTGGAAAACGGTCGAGTTGCCGGTTCCCGCGGGGAGGAAAATGTTGTCGGTGTTTCGCGGGTCACGCCCCACGAGCCGTCCTGGCAGGCACGTGAATTTTGATACCTATCTCCTGGACAAAGCGCGGGAAGAGGGCGCGCGTGTCATTCAGGGCGAAGTCCGGGACATTCGAGTTTCGCCGGCCGGCAAGCCCGTCGTGATCTACCACGTCGCCCGTGGAGCGGATGGATCAACCGACCACACTGAAGCCGATTTCGCCGTCTGTGCGGCGGGCGTCAACCCGACGCCGGGGATGTCCATGGAGTCCGCGCCCTTGGTCCATGCCATCAAGAACCTCATCCCCCACTTCCGCCCGCCCAAAGTACGGAAAGCGCTGATTTGCGAGCTTCTCGTGGACGAGGATTCCGCCCGCTCAATCCAGGGCCAAACCCACTTTGTGCAATACGGGTCCGACGAACTCAAAATCGAGCTGTCGTTCGTGATGCCCAAGGGTCGGTATGTCACGGTGGTGCTGATCGGCTTGAGTGTCGACGCGGCGCATCCGAGTGACAACGTGCGCTTAATCCAGCAGTTTCTCGCCCTGCCACACGTACGACGCATCTTTCCGCGCGGTATCCAATTCACGCCCGCCTGCCTGTGCAATCCCAACATGACCGTCGGGCCGGCGCGGCCCCCGGTGGGAGATCGTATCGCTGTTATCGGCGATCTGGCGGCCTCCCGATTGTGCAAGGATGGCATCTACTCCGCATACCTCGCCGCGTCGGCATTGGCGGCCTCGATTCTGAATGCCGGCATCGACCGGCGAAGTCTAAAACAATCCTATCTGCCCGTTATTCGAGACCTGAACTGGGACAACCGCTTTGGCAGGGTCGTCTTCCTCGTCAACCGAGTCACTTTTTCACATCCCTGGTTAAGCAGATGTCTCTATCAGGCCGTTCTCACCGAGCGCAAAACAAAACCCGAAGGTAACCGTTTGTTGGCACACGTGTTATGGAGAATCGCAAGTGGTGATGACAGCTATCGATCGGTTTTCGCGTCCATGTTGCGTCCCGCGTACGTCACCCGAGTCGTGGTCGGAGGTGTTCTGGTGACTATCAGAAATTACCTGATGGAACTGGTTTTCGGCCTCAAATGGCAGGGAGTCGGAAGGTACCCGACCGGTGTTCGCAAAGAAGATGTTCCGGAAAAACGCCGTGAGCTTCGAACCGTGCTCGACGCTGAACGACTCCGCCGACGACCTCATTTCGAGAAAATGTACTCGATCAAGATCCGGTCGTCCGGGGCACGGATATGGGATCAACTGAGTCGATTCGGGAGCGCGGATCAGGAGTATTTCACGCCACGACTCGTCAAAGTTCGCCGGACCGCAGGAGAGCCGAACCAAGAGGCTAGTATCATTCGTTATGACGTGTTTATACCCTCCTTGTCGTTCACGATGGTTTTGGAAGAAGCGGTCCCCGACCAGTACCTGGTTTATCGCGTTCAGAATGGGTTTGCCCAAGGCGGTGTTTTCGCATTCGACATTGACACGCTCGAAGGCGAAGTGTGCGTCCTTTCCCTTTACGTTGCATTCGACTTCCCGCGCGGAAACAGTCTCCTGAAACGAGCGGCGTGGCGTTTGTTCAGATTCTGTTTTCCCGCGTTTCCACATGACGTGGCGTGGAATCACGCGCTCTGTAAACTGAAAAATGTAGTCGAAGACGAAATAAGCGTGGCCGCCGATTCTTGTCACGGGCGCCGAGACTTCGCCGGTGGTCCCGGATAGGACGAAGAATTCCAGACACCCGACAACGTGGCAAAACATTCCAGACACAGCCATCTAACGTTCTGGTTCGAGTCAAACTCGAGCGTGCCGTGATCGCCAAACAGCAGTCGCGATTTACCAACCCGCGACCCTACAGTCAACTGGAAGCACAGTCAAGATTCTCGACTTGGCGGTATCCCGCTCGGGAGTCAGTAACGCTAGCAACGGTCGCTATCGTCAGTGACGTGACCAGGACGACGGGCTTAGGGTGTCTTTTCCGGCGTCCTCGTCTTCTTCGCCCCGCGAACGCTTTGCGTTGTCGTATAGGTGGGTCG
>CAZSOG010000134.1:0-8738 GCA_964607555.1 uncultured Pirellulaceae bacterium
CCCTGCGGGAACGCCGGCCCCTCGCCACCGAGCTTGTCTCGGTGGAAAACCGTTTGGACGCAGCAGGAATCCCCCACGCGTCCCTCTCACACCCCACTCCCTCGCCACCGAGCTTGTCTCGGTGGAAAACCGTTTGGACGCAGACGGAATCCCCCACGCGTCCCTCTCACCCGCCCCCTCCCTCGCCACCGAGCTTGCCTCGGCGGGGGCGGTAGGGCAGCCGAGTTGCGGGCGCGGGTCGTGCAAAATCATACGTTCCAGCGTGCCGGGATCCGTCAGTTGGTTGGAGGTGAAACCTCGTTCGATTCTTAGGCTGCCGCATGCGCGCACCGTGCGCGCATGTTTCCAAGCGAACAACGGGAGCGCCGCGCATGCGAGGGCGTACTTCCTTGTGGGTTGCGGGCTTCTCGCATTGGGAGACCGTCCCGGGCGTATCGGCGCTAGGGGTTCCGCGACAAAACTTGTGCTCCGGCGACTTGCCAAATCGTGGATCGCACGTTCTAATCACGGGCTTGATCTCCGGCCAACAGCAAGAATCCAGCTCAACCGAGGGGTAGGTACCTCATCTTAATGACTACAACGGTGGAGTCTGGGCAAAGTCGCCGCGCGGTGGCTGGAGTTAAACGCGAAAATCGAGCGTTCAACGCGTTTGTTGGAGCGTTTGTATTTCGGAAACTCAAGATGTGCCAATGAAGTGGAGGAATGGTAGCGATGGAAGTGATCATTAAGGAAACGTACGAAGAGATGAGTCGCGCGGCTGCTCACGAGGTAGCTCGTTTGCTGAACACCAAGCCGAACGCGGTGTTGGGCATGGCGACGGGTTCGACCCCTTTAGGACTTTATCAGGAGCTCGTTCGCCTGCACCGTGAGGAGGGCTTGGACTTCTCACAGGTAACGACATTCAACTTGGACGAGTATGTGGGTCTGCCCCCGGACCATCCGCAGAGCTACCACTATTTCATGCACGAGAATTTCTTCAAGCACGTCAACGTGCCGCAGCAGAACATCTATATTCCCTCGGGCAACACGAGCAACTATCGCGCATTTTGCGGTTGGTACGAGCAGCGGATCGAGGAGTGTGGTGGGATCGACCTGCAGATTCTAGGCATTGGTTCGGACGGCCACGTGGCGTTCAACGAACCGGGCAGTTCGCTGACATCGCGCACGCGGCTCAAGACACTCGCGAAACAGACGATCGACGACAACGCACGCTTCTTCGACAAGGCGGAGGACGTGCCGATTTACGCGATCACGATGGGGGTTGGGACGATCCTCGAGGCGCGCGAGTTGATTCTGTTGGCCAACGGCGACAACAAGGCGTGGGCGGTTGGCGCGGCGATCGAAGGCCCCGTAACGGGCATGGTCACGGCAAGCGCCTTGCAGATGCATCCCTATGCGAAAGTCTATCTGGATTCACCTTCGGCGACGCAGCTGAAGATGCGCGATTACTACGATTGGATTGAAAAACACCGGCCCGGGGCGCCGCAGAGCTACTGAACGAGCCGGAACCCGGGGCACCGTGTTTCGACACGGCACGGACTGGACATGAGTGACTGCCGTTCAAAAACCACAGAGGGAGTAGCCGATTCATCATGTCGATATTGGAAGGTTTTCGCGCGCGGGCAAAGGAAAAAAAACGGTCCGTCGTGCTGCCGGAAGGTGGGGATCCACGGGTAATTTCCGCGGCGCGGAGATTACAGGACGAAGCGCTTGCGGAACCGATCGTCATAGGTCGGCCGGAGGCGATCGAGCGCGCGGCGGATCAAGCGGGCGTCGCGGTGGATGATATACGGCGGATTGACGCCACGCAAAACGATCTCCTCGATGCCTACGCCGCCGCGTACGAGACACGTCGCCAAATCAAACGGTCGATTGCCACGCGCATGGTCAAGAAGCCATTGTTTTTTGGCGGGATGATGGTGGCGCAGGGGGATGCGGACACCATGGTGGCGGGCGTGGCGCATGCCACGGCGACCGTGATCCAGGCCGGTGCCTTGACGATCGGGATGCGACCGGGTATTGAAACCGTGTCCAGTTTCTTTTTGATGGTTTTGCCCAAGTTTCTTGATCGGCGGAACCAGGCATTTGTTTTCGCGGACTGTGCGGTGACGATCGATCCGAACGCGGCGCAGTTGGCGGACATCGCGTTGGCGTCGCATGCCAGCGCGACCAAGCTGCTGGCCGACGCGCCGCGCGTGGCGATGCTGTCATTTTCCACGAAAGGAAGTGCCGCCCATGCACGTGTCGACAAAGTGACACGCGCGTTGGAGATGGCCCGTGCGCGGGCTCCCGATCTCATGATGGACGGCGAGTTTCAATTGGACTCGGCCGTCGTACCGCGCGTCGCGGCCAAAAAGGTGAAAGACGACAGTGCGGTCGCCGGGCAGGCCAATGTTCTGATTTTCCCCGATCTCGATGCGGGCAACATCGGGTACAAGCTCACCCAGTACATGGCCGGCGCGCAGGCCATCGGCCCCTTCCTGCAAGGGTTCGCCAAGCCGATCAGCGACCTGTCCCGCGGCGCCAACGAGGACGACATCGTCGCCACGTCCGTGATCGTCCTGGCGATGGCGTGAGCGCCCGCGTTGATTGGCGACCAGAAAACTGTCCCACAACTCGGTTGCACACATGATTCGGCGGACGCCACAGTCCGTCGAGAAAGCGGATAATCGCCCGACCGAGGCATTCTTGCGAACGCTTCGAAAACAGCGTCTTTGGGAAGTACCACGGATATGAAAACACTCGTAGTGAATTGCGGAAGTTCTTCGATCAAGTTCCAGTTGTATTCGATGCCGGATCGTCGTGTCTTGGCCAAGGGGCAGGTGGAGCGAATCGGCGAAGAGGAGTCGGCGATGGTCTACGCGGCGGACGGCCACCAGCACCGCGAGGCGACCAGCATCCCGGACCACAAAGAGGGAATGCGGCACATTCTGGATGCCTTGATCCACGACGAAGACGCGATCCTGGCCGATCTCAATGAGATTCGCGCGGTAGGCCACCGGGTGGTTCACGGTGGTGAGGAATTCACGGGCTCGGTGCCGATCAATGACAATGTATTGGCGTCCATCGAACGGTTCGCGGACCTGGCGCCGCTCCACAATCCCGCGAACCTGACCGGCATCCGCGCGGCGATGCATGCGTTGCCGAGCGTACCACATATTGCCTGTTTCGACACGGCATTTCACGCGACCATCCCACGCGTCGGGTACATGTACGCGTTGCCGCGTAAGATCTATGACGAATACGGCGTGCGGCGCTACGGATTCCACGGCACGTCGCACCGGTATGTCGCCGGGCGGACGGCCCAACTGCTCGGCAAGACCAATGACCAGACCAATTGCATCACGTGCCATCTCGGCAACGGATGTTCCATGACGGCGGTCCGTGGCGGTAAATCGGTCGACACGTCCATGGGCTTGACGCCTCTGGAGGGTCTGGTCATGGGCACGCGCAGTGGAGATATCGACCCGGCGATCCTGTTCTACCTCGTGGATAAGGGCTATTCGGTCTCCGCCCTCAACACCATGTGCAATAAGCAGAGCGGCCTGCTGGGAATCTCCGGTATCTCGAATGACCTGCGCACCTTGGACGAAGAAGCGGCGGCCGGAAACGACGCGGCCCGCCTGGCGATTGATATTTTCTGTTATCGAGTCAAAAAATATGTCGGTGCCTACATGGCCGTGCTGGGACGCACCGACGCGATTGTGTTTACCGGCGGGATCGGCGAGGATTCAGTCGCCGTGCGCGCCGCCGTCTGCACCGGACTCGAAATGCTCGGCGTTCACCTCGATGCGCGCCGGAACGAGCAGTGCGTGGGGGGGGCGGAAGGGGATATCAGTCAAGCGGAAAGCGCGGTGCGCGTGCTGGTCGTTCCGACGGACGAAGAGGCCGTTATCGCGGCGGACACTTACGATATCGTGACACAAGGGTAAGCAAGTGCAAGATTCGAACAAGTATCGAACATTGACAGAAACGGAGATTCAGCAGCTTGTGCGGCAACGCTGCACGGTGGGCCTGGACGATTGGAACACGATCCGAGTCAGCGATCGATTCGACCCCGGACGGGTCCATGCATGCCGGTTCACGGGAACCGTTCGAATCGGCGCACTCGATGGACTGACGGCGGCAAGAGACGCGCGGCCGGCGGAATTGCGCAACGCGCCGATCGCCGACTGCACGATCGGCGATAACGTCCGCATCGCCAATATCGGCGTGCGGCTTGCCCATTACGACATCGCGCCCGGTGCCTGCATCGAGGATGTCGGTACGCTCGAGGCGAACGCCGACGCGAAGTTCGGCAACGGTATCGAAATCGAAGTGCTCAACGAAGGCGGGGGCCGCGAGGTGGTTTTGTTCGACCGCCTCTCGTCGCAGTTCGCGCATCTCGTATGCCTGCATCGATACCGGCCACGATTGATCGAGCAGTTGCAACGCATCGCGGCGCAAGAAGCCCAACGCGTGCAGGGGCGACACGGCCAGATAGGTACCGCGGCCGTGGTCCGATCGGTGCGTGAAATCGTGGACGTGCACATCGGTCCCCACGCCCAGATCACCGGTGCCATCAGTTTGGTGAATGGTTCGATCCTGAGCGAGGCGGACGCACCAACCATCATTGGCGCCGGAGTCCAGGCACGCGATTTCATCGTTGCCGAAGGCGCACGCGTGACCGATGCGGCCATGATCACGACAACTTACGTTGGCCAGGGCAGTCGTGTTGGACGCCAGTTTTCCGCGGAGGGCTGCCTGCTGTTCGCCAACTGCGAGGCGTTTCACGGCGAAGCGTGCAGCGTGTTTGCCGGACCCTATACCGTGACGCACCATAAATCCTCGCTGCTGATCGCCGGCATGTTCAGTTTCTACAATGCCGGGAGTGGAACCAATCAATCAAACCATATGTACAAGCTCGGACCCGTCCACGAAGGCCGATTGGAACGTGGTTCAAAAACCGGTTCCTTTTCGTACCTGATGTGGCCATGCCGCGTGGGACCATTCTCGGTCGTGCTGGGCAAACATACCCGCGCGTTTGATACGGGCGACTTTCCCTTCAGCCATATCGAGGCCATGCCGGACGGACGCTGCGCGCTGATCCCCGGTTTCAACCTCACCACGGTCGGCACGGTCCGAGACGGCGCCAAATGGCCGACCCGCGATCGCCGCACCGGAACCGTCAAACGTGATCGCATTTCGTTCGATGTGTTCAGTCCCTATACGATCGGGCGCATGATGCGCGGGCTCACCGCCCTCAAGGAACTTCAGAAAAAGACGGATCGTTCGGTGCATACGGTCGCGATTCAGGGGACGGAGTGTAAACGTGTGTTCCTGCGTACGGGCCAGAAGTACTACCGCCGCGGCACGATGATGTATTTGACCGAGAAGATCGTCGCGCGTGTGGAGGCCGCTTGGGCCGGCGGTGTCACGGACTTGACCCAGGCGTTACAAACCGATCCCGCCGCCGTGTACTCCGAACAGTGGACCGATATCGGTGGCCAGCTCATGCCGCGGAAACGCCTGGACGACTTCTGCGCCGCGGTCGGCCGTGGCGAACTCGCGTCGCTCGACGCGATCGATGCTGCACTGGACCAAATCCACCATGCGTACGCGATGGACGAATGGATTTGGGTTAAGACGGCGTACGCCGATTTGATGGGAATCGATTGGGCTAACGTCGGCCCGGACGACTTGAAGGCGATCGCGGACGAGTTGCTCAAGTCCCGCAAGGAGTTCCTGGACGCCGTCCTGGTCGACGCCGTGAAGGAATTCGATCCACTCAGCCGGGTCGGCTTCGGCACCGACGGTGCCGCGGACGCGGTCGAGGCGGATTTCCAGGCGGTTCGCGGCGATTATGATTCGAATAAATTCGTCGTCGAACTACGCGCTGAAGTCACGCAACTTGCCGAACGCGTCGAACAATTCAAACGACGCCTCTAAATCTTCTTCCACGATACGAGGAGTTTAGTCCCATGTCTGATACCGACCAACGCATCAAGAACGTCGTCGCCGAAACGCTGAAAGTCGATTTGGATCGAGTGACCGATGCGGCGCGATTCGTCGAGGACCTTGGTGCCAGCTCGATGGAGAGTGTCGAGTTGATCGCGGCATTCGAGGAGGAATTCGACATCGACGTTGATGAACAAGCGGCCCTCGGTGTCAAGACGGTCGGCGATGCCGTCACCTTCATCGATGAACTACGGTAAGTGACGGTCGATGACGCCTGACTCCTTTTCGAAAATGAGGGCGGCATTGCCACGCCATTGATCGTTCATAGGCCGAACGCGGGCTGCGCCCGCAACCCACAAGGGAGTACGCCATCCTTCGGTCGCGCTCCCGCCCGTCGCTTCGAAACATGCGCGCGGTGCGCACCTCCCGCCCCCACCGAGCTTGACTCGGGGGAGCGCATGATTCTGCACTACCCGCAGCACGCTCTCGTGCGCGCCTCCCGCCACTACCGGGTTTATCCCGGTAGAGCGCATGATTCTGCACTACCCGCGCCGCGCCCCCGTGCGCACCTCCCGCCCCCACCGAGCTCGACTCGGTGGAGCGCATGATTCTCCAAAAAAAACAAGACACCCAACAACTGGACGTGCTAACTGGAGTCAAACCCGGGTGGGCCGTGGTCCGCGACAAACAGCCAGATGTGCCATGCGGATTGACCAGACAATTGTTGGGTGTCTGCGATTCTCTGCGGTTTTCCGATTTCCTAACCGCGGTTGACCCACATCATGGGAAAGTGGATTTCTCTAAGTCGCCGTGGCCATCCTTGTCGCGCCACGGTCTGGAACATTCTCGCTCGGCTCAGCGTCCGTCGCGGTCCGCGGTTGAGTCTGGAGCATGCCGCGATCCGGACCGATCGACCACCAGGCAACCGACATCCAGGGGGCCGAACTCAAGATAAATCAGGTCGTCGCCGCGTGTCCGTTTGACCGTTGCGGGCCGATCGTGCCAAGCATCATGATAAGTGACGCCTTCGATGTGCGGCAATCGCAGCGCGTGCCCGCGAACCGTGCGATGGCGACTGTTGTAGAATGTGTAGACCGTTCGGTCTTCCGTGGGGAAGCCATTCGCAAACAGGCCACCGATCTCGGTCGGCACGAGCGGCACGGGCTGGAGTGTCGTAAACGCGTCGCGGTATTCGCGTAGAATGCGATAGCACCGCCGGATGGCGGCACGGGTTCGTGGCGCGAACCACTCGTCGGCCTTGCCTTCCAACCAGATTGCCTCGCCGTTGAAGAAGACCCACTTTACGCCCGTCGCCCAGCTGCCGGTAGGTTTGTCACAGTCGAGAATCTCGATCGTCTTGAAGTCCGGCACGGCGAATCGAAACAGATTGAGCGGAACTTGTGTCGCCGCTCGCTGGGCCGCGAACATCGCGTAAGTGAAACTGCCATCCTGGTATTGCGACGTGACATCGACGGGCGATTCCTCTGTGTAGATCGCCACACCCGGCCGAGCCGTTGCGACCTCGCGCCGGATCAATTCCGTGCAGTCCCGTTCCGTGACGACCGCGTAACTCGGAGCCGCGTGGCCATGCGCGGTCGACCAGCAGTCTTTCTCGCTTCCCGCAAAACCGAACTCGTCAATGTACATGCCGTCGACCGCCAGTTCCACGGCCTTGGTCGCGTAAGTCGATGCCTGGACCTCACGCCAGGCGTCCACGCCGGGACAGATGAACATCTCGGTGCTGTCCGGCCAGTACATGCGGTGGCCGTCGCGCCCGATCAGTTGCCACGAGCGTCCGAATTGGCGACCGAGCTTGCCACGTTCTTGGAGCAGGTAGCCTTCGATATAGAGCCCCACGGGGACGCCCTCGGCCTGGACTCCGGCGATTGCCCGCCGCAGTGCCTCCCGTCCGCCGGCAATGTACTGGAACGGTGAATAATCGCCGGTACGCCCATAGATTCTACCTATTCCCGGACACGTACCCCAATCGAACAGGTGCAAGTAGTCGATGCCGCCGAACTCGCGCCGCGCTTCCGCCACGGCCTGATCAAGGTGCAATGTGCCCGTTGCGGGATCGTAGAGCGGATCCCACGTCCGAAGAAAACGTTGGCGAAAGTTGAATACCTGCCGGAACCACGGTTTGCGTGGTGCAATTGGCTCGTGCCATGATTGCAACCAGTGCCGATAGGCCTCGAAGCCCGCGTGCCAGTCGCCACGAGTTGCCGTGATGAAGGCAGGAGCCGTTTGGAAACACTCTCCCGGCCGAAGAACGATGCCCGGGTATTCGATGCCGATGGTGAATCGGTCGTGCATCTTTTTGAGCAAGTAGTCCTTGCGCAAGCAACTTCGGTCGGTGGTGTACAGTGCCAGCCCACGACCGGCAACGGGACTAAAAGTATCGAGAAACTGGGTAGGAAACAGCCCGCAGTATCGCTCGCGAAAGTCGCATGAGCGATTGTTGAAGATGGCCCCCCGGCGTGGAACCAGATAGTAGGCGTCTTCCGACCGCTCGGCGAGCCGGTAGTCCTTGATCCATGGAGCAACCAGCGAGATCGTGTGTTGGACCGAGCCGTTGTTCTCCAGTCGCGCAACCACGGAAAGATCGTGGGAATCCCGGGCGTGCATGTCGAGGCCCAACCGAAGACCGTCGACCGCTCGGAGTCGATACCATCGAAAATCGCGAGACCGCGCATCGCCTGTTGTGGCAATCGGTTCCAGGTCATCGTTTGGCACGGACCGGCCGTCGACTGCCAATGTCACCAGCGGCGATGGTGTATTAATATAGTGCCACTTGGTGGCTT
>CAZSOG010000135.1:0-8727 GCA_964607555.1 uncultured Pirellulaceae bacterium
AACCGGGCGAAGTGGGCATTGTCGTCAGCAAAATGGGAAAGGATCTGCCGCCGGGCGAGTTTCTGGTTGACGGTGATCTCGGTGCCACCAGCTTCAAGGGCATTCTGCGCAAGGCATTTGGTCCCGGCACGTACCGCGTCAACCCGTACGAGTACGAATTCCGCCAGGTAAAACAGGTGACATTCCAATCGGGAACACAGCAAAAAGTGGCCGGCTGGGTCAGTATTCCACCCGGCTATGTAGGCGTTGTCACCGACTTGGCCGCCAATGAAACGCTGGGCACCGAACCGGGCATCCGTGACAACGTATTGCCAGCAGGACTCTACTTGATCAATGAGAAGGAGCAGCAGGTCGACGTCGTCGAAATCGGGTATCGTGAGATTTCCATCGGGGCGTCGCTGCAGACCGACCCCAAGGGAGCGGTCGTGCTAGACAAGAGTGGCGAGCCCTTGGTGGCCGACGACGATAGTGGGATCAGCTTCCCATCCAACGACGGGTTTCCAATCCGCATGGACTTCACCGCCATTTGGGGAATCATGCCGGAACAAGCTCCCAACGTGATTCGAAAGTTCGGGAACGTCGACGCCGTGGAAATGAAGGTCGTGATACCGCAAATCGAGAGCATTTGCCGCAATATGGGCTCAAAACTGGGGGCTGTCGAATTGTTGGTCGGCCAATCACGCCAAAAATTCCAAAAGGACACATCCGACGACTTCCGTAAAGTGTTGGCGACCAAGGGAATTACCGTCCTTAACGGCTTGGTACGCCACATTCATATCCCGCAGGATGTTCGCACCCCGATCCAGGAAGCCAATATCGCGGATGAACTGAAGATAACACGCGAGCAGGAACAGCTGACCGCCGAAACCGAAGCGCTGTTGCGCGAAGCGGAAGAAAGAGTCACTTTGGCTACCCAAGAGATCACTGTCGAGACCGAGAAGCTGGTCGCCGAAAAACTCGCGGAAGGTGCGAAAAAGGCCGAGGAGATCAAGGCCCAAACCGGGCAGTTGGTGGCCGAAGTCGACAAGCAGACCGCGGAGCTCGAAGCGCAGGCGACGGTCGTGCTTGGCGAGGCAAACGCCAAAGCGACGCAGATGTCCGAGGAGGCGAAGGCGGATAAGTTCCAGCTGGCCGTGGCGGCGTTTGGCAGCGGAGATGCCTACAACCTGTGGGTTTTCGCGTCGCAAATGCCGGATGATCTACAGCTGAACATGCTGTACGCGGGCGAAGGCACGTTCTGGACCGATCTGAAGACGTTTTCGGAAACGCTCCTCGGTCGTCAAGCAAGCAAGCCGCCGACCAAACCACTGCGCGCCCCCGCAACGCGGAAAAAATAACCGCGAAGCGCCGGGTTCCTCCTCCGGCCCTTGCCGGCGCGGCGTGCTGTGAAAATGAGCTGACCTCAAAGGGCACATATTCCGGCCCCCTGAACCCGGAGAAACGTGACGCGGCATGGCGGTGTCCGCTCGGTGGGGGCGGGACAAGACGCAGCGCTGTGCGCGGGGCTCCTGACCCCGCACGGGTGCGACCAAAGGTCTCCACCGCACCGGCGTTAGAAACCTTATGGGCGGAAATCTGATGATCTTGAGTCAAGTTTTTGCATCGGGTCTCGTCGGTCGCGTTGTTGGGTGAGAGAGGAGAGACGGTTGTCGCGAACCGGCTTTTTTAGCCCACGAGACTTCTTCACCAACCGCACAAGGCGGTTGGGGTCGACCGGCAATAAAGCGAGACCGCGGAACGCTGTCCACTGCGAATAGCTAAAGTGCTACCGTATTCGATATTCCCCGAACTGGCCGTGCGTCAGTTGGTTGGAGGCAACGCCTCGTTAGATTCTTGGGTTGCAGGATGCGCTCACCCAGCGCGTATGTTTCCTGACCAGGTGGCATCTGCCGTTGACACGTTATCGAAGAAGTCTCATTCCTCTGCCAGACATTTCCCTGCCATTCTTCCCGTAACGAAAACACTGGAAAGTGCCGCCCTTCTTGGGTTGCGGGCGCGGCCCGCGTTATGATTAAGAGTAAGATTAAGATTAAGATTAAGATTAAGAATTAAATCGCCGTTCCTGGGCAAAGGCCGGGAACGGCTACCCGTGGCCGCGCGCCACATGCCCGTTCTTTCCTCGACCGCCAGTAATGACTAAAGTATCCAGGGACACGTGCTGCCGCGAGTCTCTGGACTGACGCGGGAATTCCGCGTTTTGCCGCGGCATGGCAAGGGGTTTCGCGACGCGGCCCGCCATGGCATCCGATTCCGTATAGGAGACGGCGACCATAATGCCTCTGACAATGGACATGATTCTGGCCATCTGGCTCTTCTTCCTGGGCGCGTGCATCGGCAGTTTTTTGAACGTGGTGATCCTTCGTGTTCCGGCCGGCGAGAGTATCGTGCATGGTGGTTCGCATTGTCCAAAATGCCGGCATGCCATTCGCTGGTTCGACAATATCCCGATCATCAGCTGGTTTCTATTACGTGGTCGATGCCGCGATTGTGGCCTGCCAATTTCTAGCCGGTACCCGATCATCGAGTTGATCGTTGCGGTTATTTTCCTGGTCATCGGGTGGGTCGAGCCGATCTCCCGGGGCCACAATCTTCCGTTGACGGTCGTCCGTCTGTTGAAGCCCGAGTCGAGTGAACTGTCATTGTGGTTGCTCTACGCTTACCAGATGACACTGATCACGACGCTCATCGCGGCCACGGTGATCGCGCGGGACGGCAAGCGTGTTCCAATTTCGGTGTTCATGCCCGCGCTGGTTGTCGGCTTGATTGGCGCCGGCCTGTTTCCGCCGCTCCATCCGGAATCGATCGTACCTGGCTCGCGAAATCTCGGGCATTGGGCCGGGCTGGGGAATGCCCTGATCGGCATGCTGGTTGGCGGCGTTTTCGGTTTTTTCCCGCCCGCGATGCCGTGTCGTACACTGACGGCATCCACGGACCGCCGTGCGACGATCGCGGTGAGCGGCTTGTGTGGTGGGTTTCTGGGTTGGCGAGCTACCTTGATCGTCGTCACGATGGCCACGATTCTATTCCTCGCGAGCCGACTCGGCACGTGGATGTTGAATACGGTTACGCGAACACCCTGGATCGGACACGCCCTGGTCGCTACGATCGTGTGGGTGCTCGGATGGCGAATGCTGGATCGCTACTTGGCAGGCGGGGATACCGGCGCCGAATGGGCCAGTCTGGCGATTGTGGGAGCGACATGGTGTATCGGAACTCTGATGGCACGCGGATGGGCATCGGAACGTTCGACGGTGGCGCGGTAAACAACAAGGACAACCAATGGACTCAACTGAACGCGCGCGTAACATACAGCGGATCTTGGAGTCGCCGACCTATTTGATGGTCGAGGAGGACGCCGAGTTCTTGCGCCGGCCCGAGATGCGACCGGTGCGTGTGCAGTTGGAGCTACTGAAACCCGAATTCGTTTTGAATGAACAGGGTGTCAATTCAACGATTGTCGTGTTTGGCGGCACGCAGATCGTCGATCCCGATACGGCACGCAAGCGACTCGATGCCGCACTCCGTGCGCGGGCCGGTGCCCCCGATGATCCGGTTCGGCAGCGGGCCGTGGAGCGGACGGAGCGGATCGTTGCCAAGAGTCGATACTATGACGCGGCGCGTGCGTTCAGCCAGTTGGTTTCCAAGCGTTGCCAGATCGACGGTCGGTGTGATTACGTGATCGTAACGGGCGGGGGGCCAGGGATCATGGAGGCCGCGAATCGAGGTGCCTATGATGTCGGCGCGAAATCCATCGGGCTGAATATCACGTTGCCGGAGGAGCAGCTTCCGAACCCCTATATCGCACCGGAACTCTGTTTTCAATTCCACTATTTCGCGCTCCGTAAAATGCACTTCCTGATGCGTGCCAAGGCGCTGGTCGTGTTCCCCGGCGGTTTCGGCACGCTCGACGAACTGTTCGACGCGCTCACTCTGCGCCAAACACATCGCATGCAAGATATTCCGATTGTCCTTTTCGGCAAGGAGTACTGGAGCCATGTCGTTGATTTTCAGTTTCTCGCCGATGAGGGCGTGATTGCCGACGAACACCTCGACCTTGTCGCGTACGCGGACACGGCCGACGAGGCTTGGGACCTGATCGCCGAATACCACAAGCGGGCAGCACACCTATCCGAAGGGCATTCCGATGATGCGTAAACCGCGTGCCAAACGAGGCGCGCCGTGGAGCGCGGCGCTGCTCATCTGCGGTTTGGTGATTTCTGGCTGCCGCCCCACGCAACCGGTCGACGGCAACCATACGACCACGCACGAGTCACCACGAGTCAGCTCGAACGCCGTGCCGTCCGCCGACCGGACCGATTTTTACCAAGTGCCGGACGGGGACGTCGCCGCGTTGGAGGCGTTCATTGATCGGGTCAATGCGTACGAGGCGGCGGACACCATGGAGTTGCTTGACCATGAACGCAAGGCTCCCCAAGCGTTGCTGGCTGCCGCCCGGAAAATCATGCGGCAAGAACCCGATCCCGATGCAAGCGCCCGCCAAAAAGCCTACGTGATCATTCTCGAACATCGTGTGAAGGGAATCGACTTGGCCGACGACGACGAACGTCATGCCATCTCCAAGGAACTGCTGGATTTTCTCGAGGCCCGGAAACAATCAGGGCGTCCCTTGTTGGCAAAGCACTTCGCCTGGGCATTGATGACCGCTAATGTGATGGAAGAAAAGGACCCCGATCTCGCGGCCACGGCGTGCCGGCAGTTCGGCACCTTGTTCCACGATCATCCGAATGCGGAAGTTCGGGATATGGCGCGCTTATTGTTGGGCTCCGCCGAGCGTCTGGAGCTGCCTGGCAAGCCGATGATACTCAAAGGGACCCAGGTCTCCGGTGCGCCGTTCGACCTCGACAGCCTGAAGGGCAAGGTCGTACTCGTCGATTTCTGGGCCACCTGGTGTGGGCCGTGCGTGGCCGAGCACGACAATATGAAGAAACTGTATGAAGCGTATCATGATCGTGGTTTCGAGATCGTCGGAGTCAGTCTCGACGTGGATCGCGCAAAACTCGATGATTACTTGAAACGCAAGTCGATTCCCTGGATCACGCTCCACGAGGGAAATGGAAAACAGAACCCCGCCTACGAGAAATACGGCGTGCTGACGATCCCGGTCATGATCCTGGTCGGCCGCGACGGCAACGTGATTTCCGTTGCCGCGCGCGGGGAAGAATTGAAACGTCTGCTGGCGGAACAATTCGCCACCCGCAGCGTGAACGCAAACGGTCAATAAATTCGCCATCTACTTTTTCTGGAGGATCACAATGGAATCAGTTTCACGGATCGGTCAAGCGCGCGCCGCGAATCGGCAGTTGTTGCCGGAACGATCGGCCGCTCGTGACGCCGCGTTGCAACGAACGACGGATGATCCACAAGCGACGCGTTTTCGTCGTTGGCCGGCATGGCGACGACCCATGCCGCGGGGTTGGGTCCTGCTCGGCCTGTCTCTGCTCGCTCTGGTCGTCCTGTCGGGCTGCCGTCAGTCGGAAGACCAGGCGGGCGCGAAGAAACCGAAATTCGAGGTTGCCGAGGAGGAGGGGAAGGTTTCTGACAGCACGGCATCGGTCAGTCCCGCGCCCAAGGGGAATCGGGGCCAAACCTCGGCGGCGGAAGAGATGCCACCGGCCACGGGCGTGCCCCAAAAGCCACCCTCCATACCGAGCACCGAATTGGATACAACGGCTGGCTCGATCAAGGTGCCCGAGGGCACTCCGGAAGAGCTGCTTACCTTCATTGACGGTTTGCGCAAGCAGGCGGACACGCTGGCACGCACCCAGCCACCCGCCGGAACCGAAAACATGGTGATGAGCAAACTGCAAGGGCTTTGTGGAGCCGAGCTGAAGGCTGCCGACAAGGTACTGGCGACCAAGCCCGACGTCGCCGTACGACGCAAGGCCGTGGATGCACGTTTGCACGCAATGCGAATCCTGAGCCTCGTGTCTCCCCAAGAATCCCGGTTGGATGAAGTGCGGAAATTCGCGCAGGTCATCGCGGTCGACCCGGATCCCGCGATCTCGCTCCAAGGTCGGGTCATTCTGTTGGGGCTCCGCATCGGCGATCTGCGTTCGAATCGCGAAAAGGACATCCAAGGAATCGTAAATGATCTGACCGCCCTGTTGGCGAACGAGCGCCGTGACCAAAGCGTTTTGGACGTGACTCAGCAGGCCGAAATGACATTACGCATGCTCGGACATGAGAAGGAAGCCGACGCGGTGTTCAAGGCGATTGCGGAGTCCTTCAAGGACCATGCCGACCCCGCACTCGCCAAGGAAGCGGCGGCCATGTTCCAGGAACTCAAACTCCGCCAGCTCGGATTGGATGAGAAACTCGATGCGGTGGCACGCAAGGAAAAGGACGCCGTGAAGCCGTTCATGAGTGCCATACAAACGGCGTTGACGCAGGCGGAACCAACCATACCGATTCTGAACAAGACGTTGCGCGCCGTCAGCATGTTGGAACAAACGGGACAGTATGCGCTAGGCCTTCAGATCTGTCAGCTGATCCAAGACGCGGCGGCGAAGATCACGAACCCACCACTGAAGGTTGAAGTGGATCGCGTTCTGGACATGGCAAAACGCCGCCTGCAGTTGGTCGGCAAACCGTTTGAAGTGCAAGGCACGAACCTCGATGGGGCGGCGTTCGACTTCGCGAAGTACAAGGGCAAGGTTATTCTGGTTGATTTCTGGTCGACCAAAAGCCAGCCGTGTATAGCCGAATTGCCGGGTTTGCGTGACATTTACAAGAAGTTTCACGACAAGGGATTCGAGATCATTGGCGTGAGCATGGATCGGGACCGCAACGTCATGGCGCAGTTCCTTCAGTCTGAGAAACTCCCGTGGACCACCATTGCCAGTGAGAAAATGGTCCAGCAGGGTGGTGTCGAAGCGGTCCCATTCGCGGTGTTACTGGATCGTACAGGCATGGCCGTTGACTTGCATCTGCACGGCAGCCGGTTGGAGCAGAAGTTGGTCGAGTTGCTTGGCCCGCCCGCCGCGCCGCCGGCGTCGTCACCGACGTCGCCGCGGACACCGAGCGGCACGCCACCGCCGGCCGGAAAACAATCCTTCATTCCCGCACGGTCAAGTGCGCACGTGGTTCGCTCACTTGCCGCGTGCGCGGCGTGGTTGGGCACCGATGATGAAACGGCACGGGCCACGAAACATGCGTCGTCCAAGAAGGCGGCGCCCGACGACCCGCCCATCGGTCCCGACGAGGAATTACCGGATGTTGACGAATCAGCCAACCCGTACCTGGCACCGGATGGAATCCCGGCCATGTGGCTGATCGAGTTCTTGATCGACATGCAGGAAAAACCCAGGAGTATTCAAGCGCGGCCTGGATTCGCGGAGGCGATCGTCGATGCCGCGGATCGCGTCCTGCAATCGTCAACGAAGACTCAGTATCGGACCGTTGCCGCGCTGGCAAAACTCTCGGTATTGCATGAGAAGGCCTGTTTGGGGGACGCACGCGCGGAACGGATGCTGCGGTCCGCCGTCACCGAGCTCGCCAATGAGAAACCGCCGGCTGTTACGCGGCGCGTGGCATTCCTGCGGCTCGAACAACGCGCACTCGATTCCGACAACCTCCCGGCCGATAAGATCCCACCCTTGCTTGACGAGTTGAAAAAGTTCTTTGTCGCCCAGGATGCGCTGACCAAAAGCCACTTGCGACTGGCTTCCTTGACCGTGCATGCCATCAATCGGATCGATGACGTGAAGCGGCGCGAAGAGTACTTTGCCGACTTCGGTAAGATGTTCGCGCAGGGTGAAGATAAGCAATTGGCCCGCTACGGCAAGACGCTGATCGGCACTGGAACCGAGCCGTCGAATCTGGTCGGCCAAACGTTGCAACTCGAAGGCTCGACGGCGATGGGAACGCAGTTTGACTGGGACGCGTATCGTGGGAAGCACGTCATCGTCGATTTCTGGGCGACCTGGTGCGGCCCGTGCCGTCGCGAAATGCCTCACCTGAAGGCACTGTACGAATCGCACAAAGATGGATTACGCGTCGTCGCCGTTAGCCTCGATACCGACATGGAAGCGCTGGCTACGTACCTGAAGGACCAAAAGATCGACTGGGAGAACCTGGTCGGTGACGCGGCGCGCGATATGGCCACTCGATATGGCGTGCGTGGCATACCGACCATGATGCTTCTCGACCCGGAAGGCAAGGTACTCAAAGTCGCGCACCGCGTGGAGGAACTGCAGCCGTCGCTTGAGCAAAAACTCGCCAGACAATGAGGATGTGAGACGTCCGGCCACAAATCTTGGAACGCCGAGCGACTTCGCGCTCGGCGTTTTGTGTTAACCCGATTGGCGGATCTTATTCCGCAGATTGAAAAAGCTCCCCGAACGCAACCCTCTTCGTAACCATTCTCTCTTTTCTCATGTGCGCAAGTCGTTGTCAAGTAGGCGATTACTAAGTCGGTGTTAAAAAATAAGTTGTCCGTTTCGATGAGATAACGCCTGATTTTCCCGGGGATTTGGGAAAACAAAACGGACAAGTTATTTCTTGCCAGATCCTAAGTTCGAGTCCCGTTCGGTCGGGTCGAAATCGAATGGAACCCGTTCCGAACCGCGTACCTGCCGGTTAACAGAAAAGTCGCGCAAGCTGTTGGCCAGTGGGTTGGATTTCGGGTGGGTTGGAACCTTCGACAACGGGGTTAACCCGGATTATTCATGAAGTTCGTCGCGAGGGGCCGCAAGTCGAGACAGATGC
>CAZSOG010000136.1:0-5853 GCA_964607555.1 uncultured Pirellulaceae bacterium
AGACTGTCGAGTGCCGGCCGGTGCCCGAGGACCTGCCGTCGCGCCCGCGCTGATTCGCTTTGGAAGGGAGTCCCAGCGCGGCATGCGATGGGCCGAGGCGGCCACGCCGCCGTGCGGCGCGCACCCACGTCGATCAAAGACCGATGATGAAGAAGAACATGACGAACAATTCAGACTGGCGCAACCAGGTACTCCAGGGAGACGCGCGCGTCCGCTTGCGTGAACTGCCCGATCATGCGGTCGATACGGTCGTTACCAGCCCGCCATACTTCCGGCAGCGCGATTACGCGAACGCTGACCAATTGGGCCAGGAAGATACGCTCGACCAGTACACCGAAAATCTAGTTCAGGTCATGGCCGAGTGTCATCGAGTGCTAAAGAACACCGGATCACTTTGGTTGGTTCTCGGTGACAAGTATCTGCGCGGTCGACGATTGGGCGTTCCGTGGCGCGTGGCACTTGCGCTGGTCGACCACGGCTGGATTCTGCGCAGTGATATCGTGTGGCATAAGCCCAACGCCATGCCATCGGCCGCGAAAAACCGTCCGACGGTCGATCACGACTATGTATTTTTCATGACCAAGGAAAGCACGTATTATTATGATGCGGACGCGATTCGCGAACCGCATGTGACCTTCACCGAGCAGAGTCGAATGCGTGGCGGGCGCCGGCACTTCGACCAACGCAATGGCACTCCGGAGCGAGGTAAAAACGGGGGGAATCCCAATCTCCACAAAGGGCGTTGGGATCAGGCATTTCATCCGAAAGGCCGCAATAAACGCACGGTGTGGTCGATTCCACTGTCGAAATGCCGTGAAACACATTTTGCCGTCTTTCCCGAGTCACTGGTGACGACGTGCCTGCTGGCTGGCTGCCCGGCTGGCGGGATCGTGCTGGACCCGTTTCTCGGCAGTGGCACCACGGCCGTCGTGGCCCGCGGCATGGGGCTGGATTTCGTGGGCATTGACTGTGTTCCCGAGTATTGCGCCATGGCGAGAAGACGGATCGCCATGGTTCGGGCAAGTGAAGTGAACGATGCGCCGTCGGCGTGAGGGACGGACGCACCCAGCTATTTGTGCCGGTTCTGCGCTTCGGCGATGGCTACGTATTTGCCAAAAATCATGCGCCCGGCACTGGTCTGCAAGACACTGGTGACTTCGATCTGTACCGTGTCACCAATGTGGTTGCGCCCTTCCTCGACAACGATCATTGTCCCATCGTCCAAATAGCCAACGCCCTGCACGGGCCCTTCTCCCGGTTTGACAATGCGCACGTCAAACTTCTCGCCGGGAAGGTATACCGGCTTCAATGCGTTGGCGATGTCATTCAAGTTGATGACCGGGACACTGTGCAGTTTCGCAACCTTGTTCAGATTGTAATCACCGGTGACGATCTTGCCGCCGAGATGCTTGGCCAACAGAACTAACTTCATGTCAACCGATTGACCCGCCAACTCGGGCAGGTCGCGGTCGTGGATCTGCAGGTCCACATTCTTGTCGCCGCGCAAACGATTCAAGATATCGAGGCCCCGACGACCACGCGATCGCCGTAGCTTGTCACTGCTGTCGGCAATGTTCTGCAGTTCCGCCAGCACGAAACGCGGCATGATCAGCGTGTTGTCCAAAATGTCCGTCTCCACCAAGTCGGCGATGCGACCGTCGATCACGACGCTCGTGTCGAGAACATACGGCTTGAGTCCCTTCACCTCCTTGCTGAACTCGACATACGGAATGATGAACCGAAAATCATCCTTCGTCTGGATCAGCAGGCTGATACACAAGTAACTCAATACCAGTCCAAGCCCGACCTGGATCGCGTCACGATACGCGGCCACGAACTCCAGCAGGGGATTGAGTGCGATACTGAGTGCATAGGCGAGGATCATGCCGACGATCAAGCCAAAGTAGACCGCGGAGATCACGTCGATTCGCTTGTACGGAAAAATCATGTCCAGCGCGATGACGGTGGCCGCGCTGCACAGAACGCCAAAGAAAACAACCCACGGCAACCAGCCGGGGCCACCTTCGATCATGCCCGTGTTGACGAACAGGGTCGTTAGCCCAACCGCGACGAACATGAATACACAACGAAGAACTACTAATGCCATGGAACTAACTCACCAAATCCCGATTTTCACGCAATGACCGCGCTGACTACGCCCAGCTATTCTACCATTACCCCCACATTAAGCTACCCCACGGGTCTCGCCGATGTTATGCGTGTGAATTGCGATTCGCAGTAACGATCGGTCATGCCCGCAAGAAAGTCCGCCACCCCGCGGTGGGGGCCAACTCGCAACGCACGTCGCTGGAACTTCGTTGGCAGCCACTCGATGTGGTCCACAAGACAGTCAAACATCTGTTCCAACTTCGCCTGCGCCGCGCGACGGACTGTCAGTAAACGTTGATGCCGATAGACACGGTGGAATAGGAATTGTTCGAGTGCACGCTTCTGCTCCGCCAATTCGTTGCTCAAGCCCAGACGTACGCCAGCACGCATCGCCTCGTCGGCACTGCGCGGCGCCGCCGCAACGAGTGTCCTGCCCGCCTCGCGCAACATGTCGCGGACTTGAATGTCAATGAGTTCATGTACGACCGCCTTGCGCAACAGGGCACTGCCCAGCACCCCATACCGCATGCCCACCTGGTTAACCAGCTGTTCGATCAAGGAGATGTCACTCAGCTCATCAAGCGTGACAAGACCAATCTTGACCGCGTCATCAACGTCGTGCGCATTGTACGCGATGCTGTCGGCAACATCGACAACTTGGATTTCAAGCGGCACTTTCTTTTCTTGCCACTGCTTGTCGCACCGCGCGGCTTGCCCGCCCAGCACGTCGCGAGTCAGATTCAACCCGACAAAACGCTGGTAACGCACCTCCAGCTCCTGGGCAATCGTCAAGGCCTGTCGATTGTGCGAAAAACCTCCATGTTCACGCAGTTTCGCGTCAAGTGCCTCTTCGCCGGCATGGCCGAACGGCGGGTGCCCAATGTCGTGCAGCAAGGCTAACGCTTCGATCAAGTCCTCGTTCAGACGGAGGGCACGGCCAAGCGTCCGCGCAATCGACGCCACCTCGTGCGTGTGGGTCAGACGGGTTCGGTGGTAGTCGCCCATGTCCCCCGTGAAAACCTGCATCTTACCGCTTAAGCGGCGAAAAGCGGCACTGTGCACGACGCGATCTCGGTCCCGTTGATAGGGGCCCCGGTAGGGATGCTCGGGCTCGTCGTAACGGCGGCCACGGCAGTCCACGCTGTGCATGGCATACGGCGCCAACACGGCGGTTTCCCGCTCGTAAATCGTCTGGAGGCCAGCAAGCGAATTGGAATCCACGGCCATCGATGTGTGTTTCGTGAGCTGATAGTTGGATGATCGTCCGACGTTGTAACATTAGTGCGGCGGACGCACGCCGCCGCCGGCGGCAGACGCGTGCCCGTTACGTCCTCCCGTGCCGCGCCGCGCATTCGCGACCGCCGTGCCGCTTTGCTGAGTCTAGTCTTTCCCCCCTCCACAGGTCCACGCCACTGTCGGCCGTGCCCGCACCCTTCGGCCCAACGTCAAAAGGCTTCCAAACGGTTCCAGGCCACGTCCGGCCACCGGCCAGATGCAGATGGTTCCAGGCCACGCCTGAGAAAATGAAAATGAAAATCATTTCAGGGAGCATGGGATAAATGCGGCACTTAGGAAAGATAGGGTTAGTTGATTGAGACAGATGGTTCCAGGCCACGTCCCGCGGGCGACCGACACAGCCGGGTTCATGGCAGATGGTTCGGCAGATGGTTCCAGGCCACGTCCGAGATCGACCTTCGGGGCAGAGGGTTCCGGGGCAGACGGTTCAGACGGTTCCAGGCCACGCCTTGATACACCGAAAGTGCTTCAGGAGAGATAAAAAGAATGGGCAGAGCGAGCGTCACCCGTGTCGGCCGTGGCGGCGCGATCACATCCTCGAAGTTCCACGTGAGCTGCGTAATCGACAACTGGCGGCTCATCGAGCCAGGATCTTCTGGCTACGGACCGGCCGTTATTCGCGTATCATGCCGGCCGACGTTCCACACCTTGATGGTACCGTCCAAACTGGTCGACGCCAGCCGCCGGCCGTCCGGGCTGAATGCGATGTGCGCGACCCCCCGCGCATGTCCCTTGAGCGTGTGCGTCTTTTGCCCCGTCGCGGCATCCCAGACATGGATGGTCACGCCGCTCGCGCACGCGATCCACTTCCCGTCCGGGCTGAATGCCACGCGGCGCGCGGCGCCTGAATGTACTTGGAGCGTGAGCGCCTCCTGACCCGTCACTGCGTCCCACACCTTGACAGTGTCACCACCATCGCTGGCGATCCGCCGGCCGTCCGGGCTGAATGCCACGTCCATGACAGTCGATATATGTCCGTGGAACGTGAGTGTCTCTTGACCGGTCCTGGCATCCCACACCTTGACCGTCTTGTCATAACCGCCGCTGGCGATCCGCCGGCCGTCCGGGCTGAACGCCACGTCCATGACAAGGCTGGTGTGGCCTCTGAGCGTGCACAGCGCCTGACCGGTCTCGATGTTCCACACTTTGATTGTCTCGCCATCACCGGCCGAGACGAGCTGCTTACCGTTCGGGCTGAACGCCACGCCGTGGACCCGGCGATTGTGTCCTGCGAGTGTGCACACGTGCTGATCCGACGCGATATCCCAGACGTTGATTGTCGCGTCGCATACGCTGGCGATCCGTCGGCCGTCCGGGCTGAAGGCGACGCCCGCGGTGACCGCCAACGTCCGTCCATTGAGCATGCGTATTGCCTGGCCGGTCGCGGCATCCCACATCCGAATACCTCCGTCGGCACTTGCAACAAGGATCCGCCGGCCGTCCGGGCTGAACGCCATGCCGGTGGGCCTGGACACCGCACCAGCGACCGTCAGCGCGTCTTGTCGCCGCGTCGCGTCCCACACCTTGATTGTGCCGTCATAACTGCCGCTGGCGATCCGCCGGCCGTCCGGGCTGAATGCCACGCTTTCGACGCCACGTGAATGACCGCGGAGCGTCAGTGTTTCCTGACCGGTCGCAGTATCCCACACCTTGATTGCATCCGAACCGCCGCTCGCGATCCGTTGGCCGTCCGGGCTGAAGACGACGCTTTCGACGAACCCCGCATGTCCTTGGAGTGTAAGTAGTTCTCGACCTGTTACGGCATCCCACACCTTGACCGTCTTGTCATAACCGCCGCTCACGATCCGCCGGCCGTCCGGGCTGAACGCCACGCTGCGGACACACCGTGTATGTCCCTGGAGCGTAAGTACCGCTCGACCTGTCGTGGCGTCCCACACCTTGACCGTCTTGTCATACCCACCACTGACGATCCGTTGGCCATCCGGGCTGAACGCGACGTCCACGACCCGGTCGGCGTGCCCTCTGAGCGTGCGCAGCTCCTGACCGGTTTCGACATCCCACACTTGGATTGCCTTTTCATCACTGGCCGAGGCCAGCAGCTTGCCGTCCGGGCTGAACGCCACGCCGAGGACCCCCCCATGTCCTGTGAGTGTGCGCGTCTCCTGACCCGTCGCGGCGTCCCATAACTTGACCGTCTTGTCATCACTTCCGCTGGCGATCCACCGGCCGTTCGAGCTGAACGCCACGCTGTGGACACGCCCGGCATGCCCCTTGAGCGTGGCTGTCGCGTGACCCGTCGCCGCGTCCCACACCTTGACCGTCTTGTCACTCCCGCCGCTGGCGATCCGCCGGCCGTCCGGGCTGAACGCGATTGTCTCGACAGCCCACGCATGCCCTTTGAGCGTGAGTGTCTCCTGACCCGTTTCAGTGTGCCACACCTTGACTGTGTTGTCATAACCACCGCTGGCGATCCGCCGGCCGTCCGGG
>CAZSOG010000136.1:5953-8704 GCA_964607555.1 uncultured Pirellulaceae bacterium
CTTGACTGTGTTGTCATAACCACCGCTGGCGATCCGCCGGCCGTCCGGGCTGAACACGACGCTGCCGACAGTCGATACGTGTCCTTTGAGCGTAAGCGTCTCTTGACCGGTCGTGGCGTCCCACACCTTGACCGTCTTGTCATCACTTCCGCTCGCGATCCGCCGGCCATCCGGGCTGAACGCCACGCTGTTGACCGGCCCAGCATGTCCCTTGAGCGTGTGTATCTCTTCCCCGGTGGACACATCCCACACCTTAACCGTCTTGTCATAACGGCCGCTGGCGATCCGCCGGCCGTCTGGGCTGAATGCCACGCTGTTGACCGTGATCATGTGTCCGTTGAGCGTGAGTGTCTCGTGACCCATCGCCGCGTCCCACACCTTGATTGTGCCGTCAGCCCCGCCGCTGGCGATCCGCCGGCCGTCCTGGCTGAACGCCACGCTGTTGACGATCGATGCATGCCCGTGGAACGTCGTCTGGTTTCTGTTGAGCAGCGTGAAGAGATAATCGTGCTCCCAACCACGCAGGTTCCATTGGCAGCGATCCAGCACGTCGCGTGCGTGTGCCACATTGCCAACGTTCCATTCGTTTTGCACGAGGACGAGTTGGCTGGCATAGAGCAGCCATTCGGCGCGCGTTTTCCGCGCGTTCGCGAGTTTCTCGGCGGCTTCCTCCTTGGCGATGGCATTCCGTAAATCACGGTTCGCCGCGCGCAGTCTGACGTTGGTTTGATTTAACTCATCGGTCTTCCGTTCGAGCGCCTGTGCGCGGCCGGTCGCCAATCGGGAATTATTTCTTGCCGTGACCGCCAGGGACAAAGCCACCACGAGGCCCGTGACGAGCACGACCACGACCGTGGCACACAGTCCCGCCACGGCCGAGTTGCGTTGACACCACCGCCAAAAACGCGCCGGCCGACTGATCGGCCGAGCTTTTACCGGTTCGCCGTTCAAGAACCGCTGCAAGTCCTCGGCCAGTTCGCCGGCCGATCCATACCGTTTTCGGGGTTCCTTCTCCAGACATTTGAGGCAGATCGTCTCCAGATCGCGCGGAATTCCCGGGACCAGGTCGCGCGCTGGCACGGGGTCTCTCTCCAAGACCTGAAGCAGCGTATCCATCGGATTCGCCGCTTGGAAAGGAGGTCGCGCCGTCAGCAGGCAGTACAAGACGGCGCCGGCCGCATAGACATCCGCCAGAGGGCCGACGGCGTCCAATTCGCCACGCGCCTGTTCCGGAGGCATGTAGCTCGGTGTCCCCACCACTTGGCCAGTCGCCGTCAAGCTGCTGTCACCTTCAACTCGCTTCGCCAAACCGAAATCGGTAACGTGTGGCTCACCGTCTCGATCCACCAGAACGTTGGCTGGTTTCAGGTCGCGATGAATGATGCCTTCCGCATGCGCATACGCGACGGCAACCGCGATCTTCCTTACTAGTTCCGCGGCAGCGGGCGGCGCGACCGGTCCGTTGGTTACTTTTTGGGCTAGACTCTCACCCTCGACGAAACTCATCGAGAAATAGTGCTGTCCGGCATGCGTACCAATCTCGAAGATGGGCACAATATTTGGATGGTTCAGTTTCGCGGCCGCTTCCGCCTCGGCATGGAACCGCCTGACCTCTTCCTCACCCGCCAACTGCCCCGACAGGATCATTTTCAACGCGACGACGCGTTTGAGCGTCATTTGTCGCGCCCGGTACACCACGCCCATGCCGCCGCGTGCAATTTCTTCCAACAGTTCGTATTCACCAAAGTAGCGCACGGTTCCACCGACCCGCGGTGGCAGCGTCACGTCGGGCACCAAGGTTGGCGCGTTTCCGGCGATGGCTTGCCGTGCGATTTCCACGGCGTCACGCACTGGGGCCGGCAACTCGGCGATCTGGTCGTGGTTGGCCAGAAACTCGGCCAATTCGTCGGCCAATGCCGGGAACTGGGCCGGTAGCTTGTCGGATTCCGGAGCTCGGTCCGCGGCCAAGGACCGCGAACCGCTGACCAGCCCAGCCTGCATGAGGCACATCGGGCAGATCCCGGCCGGAGCGTCGGCGGGCAACGCGGCGCCGCATTTCGGACACGGTTTGGGCTCGGTCATTGGAAAGTCTCCCGTAGCGGATGTTCCTGGCGAGGCTCTATCTTTCTATGACGAAAAACGGGCGGCCGGTAACACATTTTGGCCTAGTTTCTTCAGCGTGCCAGGATCGTGAACGGGCGCTGAATCTCGTCGTCGATTCAAACGGTTCCAGGCCACGCCAAGAAGCGTGAAGCATGAGTCGGAAGCACTACGGGAAATATGGCATATCTGGCGAGTTTAGGGAATATGAGATAATTGGTGAGCGCGCCACACCACACGAGGCAGATGGTTCGGCAGATGGTTGGCAGATGGTTCCAGGCCACGTCCGGCCACCGGCCAGATGCAAGGCAGATGGTTCCAGGCCACATCCGGCGGGCGCCGGATACCGCCGGGTTTACCATTGGCGTTGTGAACAGTACGTTCAACGGTGGCCGTGTGACCCCGGCGCGCTCGCACGGCCGGTTTTTTTGCACCGTTTCGTGTTCTTCTGTCCAGGTCATCATGTGCGCTCATCCTTGTATTCCAGACATGGCGTCCGGCGAATCGCCGGTCGCTGGCGACGTTATTCGGATTCGTGGGGCTCGGGTCCACAATCTTCAAGGCGTTGACTTGGATATTCCGCGTGATCGGCTGGTCGTGCTCACCGGTCCGAGTGGCTCGGGCAAGAGCAGCCTGGCACTGGATACGATC
>CAZSOG010000137.1:0-8659 GCA_964607555.1 uncultured Pirellulaceae bacterium
CGCTGCTCGTCGAGCGAGTCATGCGATCACCGCACGCGGATGGGGCACCCCGCATCGCGTCGTCGGTTAACGGCCATTGGTTGGGTACACTTTCAAATATTGAACAACCACCCTCCTTTTCGAATTGCGCGGACCAGCTTACGATCAACGCCGGTGGCGCCTATTCATCTAAAGAGGAGGCCATAATGAAATCTCGCCCCGCACGGAACTTGCTCGGGACGGAGGGAACTGAACGCGATATTAAGGATCGTTGCCCGGTTGCGCCGACGTCCGCGTTCTCGTTTAGGCGTACGTTGTGGCTCCTCGCGCGCGTCCTGTCCGTGACATGGTTGGTTTTCATTCTGTGTTTGCCAGGCGTAGCCTCCTTGCCACGCGCAACAGGGCGCGGCCCAATCGACGCGTGGAAGGGTAGGGCGATCGCGCTGATCACCGTTGTCGCAATCGCAATCATGGCGTTTTGGCCGCGCAGTGCCAAAGTGCGCTGGAGCCTGCTACCTTTCTGGTGCATCGTTTTGTTGGTCCTGCTCGCCACGGTGTTGGGTGTGGTGGAGATTACCATTCACTTGTAGCGTTGGAAAGCTGTATAATGCTGCGCGGGGTCAGATCTATTCTTTCCTTTTTTGGTTTCCACACACGCACTGATTCGTGATGGTCTTGGCCGAGGGGGCGTTTTTCCTTACGCGTGATTGCCATTCGCTCGATCCAGAATGCCCGGCCACCGTGGGCCATGAGTTGGACGGATAAGGGCGTCGCGGCGGTCACCGAACGCCGCGTCACACGTACGTGAGTCCGTGTCGCGACCGCGGGATCATCCGAATAGACGTGTGCAATGTACGTTGCGCTCGGGGCCAAGAAATCGAGTGGTATGGTGAACGTGCGAGGTGCCACCGCGTTCATGCAGCCGATGAACCAATCGCGGCCGCGACGGCGGGCAACCACGGCGTAACGGCCGATGACGCCCTGCAGCACCCGCGTCTCGTCCCAGACCGTCGGCAGATGGTCAAAGAACTCCAGTTCAGGCTCCGCGCCGATCAAATGCGCGGAGTTGCCGGCGCCGCCCTTGTCGCCCGGTGACGCGGATGGCCGGTCGTACCAGTAAAGAAACTGCCAAGGACTGTAGAGGCAGACGGCCTTGGCCAGCTGGTACGCATGGCTGGCGTTCTTGTCCACGCGCGCATCGTAATAACAGAACGTGTTATCCGCGGCGCCCGCCAACATGCGTGTGAAAAGGATCATCAAGGTCTGATCATTGGTCGGGCTGGTTTCATCGCCCGCGATCCCCTCTTGCGTCATCAAATTCGGATAGGTGCGTGAATAACCGGTCGGCCGGTACTCGTCGTGGATATCGACCATCAAGTGACACGCCGCTGCCTTCCGTACCGCCGCGTGCAACCAGCACGTTGATTGTTGCGAACCCACCTGGACAAACCCGTATTTGACTCCACGCACGCCCCAGCGTTGAAAGAGCGGCAGGATCTCGTCCAACTGACGCTCCAATGCACGGCGGTTGACGTATAAGATGATGCCGATATCGTGGTCCTTCGCGTACCGTATCACTTCGTGCAAATCGAGTGGGCCTGGCGAACGCTTTGGATCGACGGTCACGGTGGTGGCGTCCGCCGCGCCGGAGTACTCATGTCCATACCAGCCCGCATCAAACTCGACGAATTGCAGATTATGTGCCGCCGCGAAATCGACGCAGGCCTTGCCGCCGCGCGTCGTCAGCGTCACTTCGCGGATCACTTTGCCCGGTTGGATCCACGATGGATCATCCAACGCGCACGGCGCGTTCAAATTCCGCAGCAGGTAGTTCTGCTCGAGCAACCGACCTGGCGAATCCGCGACCAGGACGACGCGCCATGGCGAGGTCCACGGCGTGGTTGCAACCACCACGCCGCTCAGTTGACTCACGAGCGTGTGGGCACGACCCGCCCGCGGCGCGAGTTTCATGCGCGCCGAATCAACCAACCGCGCCTCGCATAACGCCACGTATACATCTTTCGCCACGCGCACTGTCAACGGGCGTTCGCAACCCGGCTTGATGTTGCTCAGCGGCACTTGGGCATAGCGCCCCTGAGCAGTGTAAACTGCCCACGCCGGATGGTCGCCATGGAAATGGAATTCCGTATCCTCACGCGTGATCGTGAGATTCGCGAGTGACTCTTGTTTCGGTATTGAATAACACCAGGCCACGCCTTCATTGTAGGCGCGCACCTTCAACGTCCACCGTCGTGCCGGTGCCCGGTTCGCCGTCAAATCAATGGCAACCGCGTTGTAGTTGTCCGGTATGCGGTCACGCTCGCCATGCACGGGTTTCCAATCGCCGTGGTGACTTGAGCGATGGGTCGCCGTGATGCGGCAATCGGCCCCGATTGGCGCGTCCTGTTTCAGCACCAAACCGAGCCGAGAATCCGCAATGACGGCGTGATCGCGGTAGCTGACGGCGTAACGAACCGCGCCCGAATCGTCGGCGCGTACCGTGACGGATAGCTGCTGGTCCGGTGACTTGAGCACCACGGTCCGCGCCGCGATGGCGGTATCATGAACCAGTGCGAACAGAGCGACAAGCAGGATTGAGCAGCGAACCGCTCCGGAATTGGCGTTATTAGATCGGAGGTGCATCATGAAACAAATTCCTTACGCGGGCCACGGCCGCCACCCGTTCATAAAAGACGCGCGCACCGTGCGCGCATCCGGCAGCCCAAGAGCATAACGAGGTTTCGCCTCCAACCGAATAACGCATGCCGGCGCGGTGGAGACCTTCGGTCGCTCCCGTGCGGGGTCAGGAGACCCGCGCACAGCGCGAGGTCTTGTCCCGTCCGCCGATGGCGGATTGATCCCGGTAGAGCGCATGATTCTGCACGACACGCGTCCCTTGCGCGAGAACGGAGTTGCGGGTTCGTGCGAAGTAAGTCCAGCCTCCCGGACCGACCGTACTACTCTTACCCTCTTACCCTCTTACTCTTACTCTTACTCTTAATCTTAATCTTAATCTTAATCCCCAGAACCTGTAACAGACGTGTTTCACGAGCGTGTTTATCGGCCTGATGAACGGACATTGACGTTCAGCGTACAAGTTTGAAATCTGGTATTGTGAGAGCCTGGGAATCACAGTTCCCCACCCCTTTGACAGTGGCAAACTGGATCATTAGAGTGCCAAGTCAAGCACAATGGGCCGCCGGCTCGCGGTCTGGGAAACGTGCATTGGCGCCCCCCACTACTGGGAAACTGGACTGGAATAATGAGTGGTGATCCAAGCGATTTGGAGCAAGGTGGCGGCAGCGGCCGCGCAGCGGCGCAGCGCACCGGTATATTCGCCGCGCCGAAACAAGATTCACTCGCATCGGTTGTTGTCTTTCTCGTCGCGTTGCCGTTGTGCATGGGGATTGCCCTGGCATCCGGGGTCCCCGTTTCGGCCGGTTTGATCACGGGGATTATCGGCGGGCTCGTCGTGGGCTTTCTGGCGGGCGCGCCGCTGCAGGTAAGTGGCCCGGCGGCCGGTCTCACGGTCATTGTCTACGACGTCGTGCAACGGCACGGTTTGGAAACGCTGGGAATCGTCGTCCTGATCGGTGGCGTTTTGCAGTTGCTGGCGGGCCTGTTCAAACTGGGACAGTGGTTTCGCGCGGTATCGCCGGCGGTGGTTCAGGGCATGCTGGCGGGCATCGGTGTATTGATTCTGTGTAGCCAATTCCATGTCATGGTTGATGACTCGCCCAAGGAAAATGGCGTTCAGAATCTCATCACGATTCCGGGCGCGATCCAGCGCGGCCTGCCGTGGCCCACGTGGCATTCGCGGTCCGAACGTACGCGACGCACGCAATTGCTGAAACAATTCGGTGACTTGCACGAGCAGCAGATGCTGGTGCGCGCGGCGGCCGGGAAACCGGAAGCGACCCGGGCCCTGGCGGCAAGCGACATCGACAAGTTGTTGGCGCGCCAAGAGACGCTACTCGTTGAACTCAAACGATTGGCGATAATCGCGGCCGAGGATCCCGTGGTCGAATTGCAGGACGCGGTGCACACGGCCCTGGCCACGAGCCGCGCCGCGATCGTTCAGCTGGAAGGGCGAGACACGCCAGCGATTCAAAAGTCCTTGCGCGCCGCGGAGGTGTCCGTAAAAGAGGTCCTCAACAGACTCAAGGACCACGCCTGGGCGGCGAAAATCGGGATCTTGACGATCGCGATCCTGGTGCTGTTCCCAATGCTTGTCCCACCGCGTCTGAGGTTCATACCGGCGCCGCTGGTCGCGATTGTCGGGGCCACGATTGTTGCCGCGTCCCTGGCGCTGCCGGTCTTGTATGTGGAGGTGCCGGACAGTCTGTGGAGCGAAGTTCGTTTTCCGACGCTGTCCATTCTGACCACGGTTCCGACGATGGAACTGCTCAAGCTGGGCGCCGTCGTTGCGATTGTGGCGAGCGCGGAAACTTTGCTGTGCGCGACCGCCGTCGACCAGATGCAGTCCGGGACGCGGACGGATTATGACCGTGAGCTGACGGCACAGGGCGTCGGCAACATGGTCTGTGGGGTGGTCGGGGCCATTCCGATGACGGGCGTGATCGTGCGGAGTGCCGCGAACGTCCAGGCAGGCGGACAGACTCGATTGTCGGCCATCCTGCATGGCCTGTGGCTGTTGATCTTCGTCGCTTTTCTCGCCTTCTTGCTGCGTCTGATTCCGACCGCCGGGCTTGCCGCGATGCTGGTGTACACCGGATACAAACTGGTGAATCCCAAGGCCATTCGAAAACTCTGGGCGTACGGGAAAGGCGAGGTCGCGATCTACCTTGTCACGGTCATCACGATCGTCGCGACCGATCTCCTGACCGGGGTCGTCGTTGGGATTATCATCTCGGCGGGCAAATTGCTCTACGTGTTCTCGCATCTCAAGACGCGTCTGGCCGTCGATCCCGGAAGTAACAAGTGCGTTCTCCACGTGGAAGGCGCGGCGACCTTCGTGCGCTTGCCGCAGTTGGCGCGCGATCTGGAACGGGTGCCCGACAAGGCTGAATTGCACGTCGACTTCGAGCACCTCGACTATATCGATCACGCCTGCCTGGACCTGTTGATGAATTGGGCGAAGCAGCATGAAAGTACGGGGGGAGAGCTGGTGATTGATTGGGAGTCGCTCCACGCGAATTTTCACCGTACGCTGGGACGCAACGGGAAGAAGGCGTGATCGATCGCCGGTACGCAGCGCGCCTTAATTGTGCTATGATGATGGTCCAGTCGTCGTGACTCGTGCGCTTCCCTCCCCCTTCAAATCGATGGAGAAACTCAACATGACTATCCAACGCAGAGAATTTCTCAAGGTCGGCGCCGTAACCACGGGCGCGCTTCTAACGGACGCCGGCCGTGCCCTGGCCGCTAAGAAAAGTGGGCGCCGGGTTCCCATCGGCTTCCAGTTATATTCGCTGCGCGGTGAGTTCGCCAAGGACGTACCGAATACGCTGAAGAACGTCGCCGAAATCGGCTACGCAGGCGTCGAGTTCTGGGGCTACAACGGCACGCCGGCAGTCTATAAGGAATGGACCGCCAAGCAACTGCGAAAACTGTTGGATGACAATGGCATCAAGTGTTGTGGCATGCATATGTCAGTGAAGGCACTGCAAGATGAAAACTTCCAGCGCACCGTTGAGCTGAACAAGGTTCTTGGGAACAAGCTCATGAATGTTGCCGCGGCAAGTCGCGAGATGAAGACTCCCGATTCCATCAAGAAGTTCGCGCAATTCATGAGTGACCGTGCAGCCAAGGCCGCACCACTTGGAATGGTCGTCGGTTATCATTGCCACCCGTTTGATATGGTTCGGTTCGGCGATAAGTCCGGCTGGGAGATCTTCTTCAGTACCGTGTCTCCCAAGGTCGCCATGCAACTGGATATGGGCAATTGTGCTCGCGGGGGTGGCGATCCGATCGCCATATTGAAGGAGTTCCCGCATCGCGCACACTCCGTGCATATCAAGGAATTCGACGACGCGGTCTGGGTGCCCGGCAATCCGAAGTGGCTTGAGATATTCAAGCTCTGCGAAACAACGCAACCGATCGAGTGGTACATTGTCGAGCAAGGGGGCAGCGGTGGGAATGGATTCGAGATCCCACGCGAGTGTCTACAGAAACTGAAGAAGATGCACAAGTAGATCCGCGTCACGGGGCGCGCTCAAGGACCATTTGCACTCGGCCTTGGTGTGCGTTATCCAGAACCCGATAGTCTTGCTTGGTTCGTAGTGCCGTTAGGCCGTGCACGATAACGTGGGCACGCAATGCGTATTGGCGTTGCGGGTCGATCCGGTCCGGGTCGTACGGCAATTCGAACGGGATCGGCAACGGGCCCAGATCACGCATTTCCTTTTGCACCACCGGTGTCAACGGGCCCAGGCGATGTGAGACGTCGACCAATTGAATGACCAGACTCGCGTCGCGCGGCAATTGCGTCGTGCGGCGCGCCGTGACCGTACCGATCAGGTAACGCTGCCGGTCCGGGAGGATCGGGGTATCGGCACGTTCCAATTGAACCCTGATATTGGTCAGCGTCCCGTTACGGCGGTTCTGGACCAACAAATGAACCAGACCGCCACGACCGGCCCGTAGGGCTAATTCCCGGTCGAGCGGATAGAGTCGACCGTTCACGTAGCCGATTTGATAACCGGACACGGTGACGATCAAATCACGCCGTTCAAGCCCCGCTTCCGAGGCCGGCGAGCGCGGCACGACTTCCGTGATTTCCGCTCCCGTGTCACGATATGCCACGCGCACACCCAAGTACCATTGCCTTGGTGGCCGCGGCAGCGGCGGGACGAGCCGGGGTTGCATCGTATGATCCTTCAGCCGACGCTCGGCACCCGGACCCCGGTCCCGATCGCGCGGCGCGCGGTCGGATTGAGCAAGGCACACCGTTGGGAAAGCCAACGTCAGAAGACCGATGACCACCTGATATCGGAACCGTATTCGTCTGCTCGCCATCATCTCAACCCCCTCCCTCGCATCAACGCGACGCGTCAAAACAAATCAGGTCTCTTGATCGTACACTCATTCTACGCCGAGGGGACGGCGGCGGCCAAGTAATGGCAGATATTCTATAGGCGGTTAGGTTCGTCCGACTGGATAGTGAATTGACGCAGTCCGTTCTCCCGCTGGTCGAACTCGCACAGGACATCTCGAAGTGGCGGCGGTATCATTCAGGTTCTCCAGCGCGCTGATCGCTTGCCGGTCGATGTCAGATCGCGAAATGAACGATCGCGTAGTACTGCGCGGCGGTCGCCAGAACCACGAAAATGTGCCAGGCCGCGTGGAAGAACGGGACACGCTGGTCAAAAACCAGGAAAATCGCGCCCACCGTATACAAAAGTCCGCCTACCGCCATCCAGAGGATGCAATGAAAAGACAGGAATCGCAGCATCACCATCGCCGGAAGCCAGCCAAGTAGCACATAGTTGATCACCGCGACCGCTTCGATTCGGTGACGCAACACGGCCTTGGTCAAGAATCCCCCAGCGGCCAAGCCCCACACCAGCGCAAGAAGCGACCACTCGTAAACCGGCGGAAGATAGGCAAGGATGAACGGCGTGTAGGTCCCGGCAATCATGAGATAGATCACCGCCTGATCCGCGATGCGCCACCAGTGCTTCCGTTTTGGATGCTGGATCGCATGAGACAGTGTTGACGCCGTGTACACGGAAAGCGTTGCCAAACTGTACACAACGAGACCGATAAAATGACCTGCGCTCGTGCGATCGTAGGCGATCAACAGCAACGCGATAGCACCAGCCAGGCTCAGAAAAATCCCAAATCCATGCGTAATCGTGTTGGCGACCTCTTCCGCAACAGACTGCTGGGGAAGGAGGAGTTCATATGTGTCACTGTAACCGGACATTCTCAATCTCAAAAATGTGGAATTCGCAAATCCGCCACTCTGTTCCTCTTGATTATCGGCCAGCCCGGGCCAATTTTCCTGACCATTATCGCCTTTCATCCGCTGAATCAGGATTCATAACCTATTGGCAAATAATAGGATACGTATCTCGATAGGATTCCGCACCAAGTTATTGACCACCGGCTGAAATTCGAAACGATCGGCACAAACCGTCACAATCCGCCGTTGCATCGGCCCCCAAAGGTGGCTTCCGGCCAGATTCTAGCGACTTTCGCCCGAGCACGTGGAGACCGAAACACTGAGTTTTACTGAGGTTTTACCTCACGAATTACCAAACATTCGACGGTTCGGCATCGGTCGTCCACGTCATGGACGATTAAAATAGCATAATGTACATGTCTTTTCTAGCTCACGGCCTCCGGCAAAATGCTCGATCCAGCCTCATTATGCGGGCGGCCCGCAACCCAAGAGGGCGGCAGGCTATGCCCGTGTTTGGGCGCGAGCGCCTGGTTATCTATTGGACGAGTGCGTCTCCGCTTCACATCCGCCCAAGGCGGATGCCACCCGGTCACAGAACATGCACGCACGGGGCGCGCATGTGGCAGCCTAAGAATCTAACGAGGCGTTGCCTCCAACCAACTGACGGATCCCGGCACGCTGGAACGTATGATTCTGCACGCCCCGCCGCCCGCAACTCGGCTGCCCTCCCGCCCCCACCGAGGCAAACTCGGTGGCGAGGGGGGGGAGAGGGACGCGTGAGGGATTCCTTCTGCGTCCAAACGGTTTTCCACC
>CAZSOG010000138.1:0-8653 GCA_964607555.1 uncultured Pirellulaceae bacterium
GTCATCTAACATGCGCGCACGGGGCGCGAATCCTGCAACCTAAGAATCTAGCGAGGCGTTGCCTCCAACCAACTGACGCCACAGGTAGGTCTGTTCTCCGAACGGACCGCGCGCAGCCCCAATCGCATGCCCCTCTGCACTTCCCCCACGCGCCATGCGTAATTCGATGCAAAAACTTGACTCAAGATCATCAAATCTCCACCCATAAGGTTTCTAAGGGTAGTCGTTCACGGCCTTCGTCCTTGAACGGCCATCCGGCGTTTCCCATGCACGGGGTGGTGCAGCAACGCCGCGCGATCCGGCACGCCGTCATCATGCGGCTCGCAAAAAGGAACAAAACCTGCAACAATAGCTCGAAAATCATCGAACCAACGGAGGACACCATGATTGTGAACAACATCCTGCGCGGCTGCGCGACCGTATGGTTGCTGGCCGGATTGGCACTGGCCGGCCCGGTGCAGCATGACTGGGAGAACGAACAAGTACTGGAACATAATAAGCAACAGCCCCACGCCACGCTGTTCCCTTACGCGCGCCGAAGTCTGGCCGTCGCCGGGAGCCGGGAACGATCCCCCTACTTCAAATCGCTCAACGGCATCTGGAAGTTCCATTGGTCGGCTGATCCTGGCAAACGTCCAACCGACTTCTGGCAGCCTGGGTATGACGTCAGCCGATGGGACGACTTGCCGGTACCGTCGTCGTGGCAAGTCTACGGTTACGGTGTCCCGATTTACACGAACGTGGCCTATCCATTTGCAAAAGACTGGCCTCGGGTTACGAGCACGCCGCCCCAAGAATATACAAACTACAAGTATCGTGATCCCGTTGGTTCGTACCGGCGCGATTTCCAGATCCCCGAGGACTGGACAAACCGGGAGGTCTTCATTCATTTTGGTGCCGTCAGATCAGCGGCGTACGTTTGGATCAACGGCAACAAGGTGGGGTACACTCAAGATAGCAAGACGCCGGCGGAGTTCGATATTACGCGCTACGTCCACCCCGGAACGAATACTCTGGCCGTCGAGGTCTACCGCTGGAGCGACGGCAGCTACCTGGAGGATCAGGATTTCTGGCGACTCGCTGGAATTCAACGCGATGTCTTTCTCTACGCGACACCCAAGACCCACATTCGCGATTATCAAGTCGTCCCCGACTTGGACCGCCGCTACCGGGACGCCACACTACAAATCAGCGCGGAGATAACCCGCTACGACGGCGCGGCTGCCGGCCCGGGCCAACTGGAAGCGGAATTGCTCGACACCGACGGCAAGCCGGTCGCGAAGCCGTCATCGACGATATCGAAACGCGGCGAAGCACCCGGGCGAGTGAACCTGGTGCTCGATGTCAAAACGCCGAAATTGTGGACTGCGGAAACGCCGAACTTGTACCGTCTGCTGTTGACGCTGAAGGACGACAATGGCGATACGCTGGAAGTCGTCACCAGCCGCGTCGGTTTCCGGAAAATTGAAATCAAGAAGGGACGCCTCTGCATCAACGGCAAGCCGATCTACCTGAAAGGAGTCAACCGCCACGAGCACGACCCCGACTTCGGCCATGTCATCAGCAGGGAGTCAATGCTGACCGATATTTTCCTGATGAAGCGGTACAACGTCAACACGGTCCGCACCTGCCACTATCCGGACGACCCGCAGTGGTACGATCTCTGCGACCAATACGGCATCTACGTGATCGACGAAGCGAACCTCGAGTCCCACGGCATGGGCTACGGCAAAGAAACTCTCGCCCGCCCGCCCCAGTGGCGAAAAGCGCACGTCGCGCGCGAACAAGCCATGGTGCACCGCGATAAGAACCACGCGTCGGTCATCATCTGGAGCATGGGCAACGAGGCCGGCGCCGGACCCAACTTCGAAGCGGCTAGACAGGCCATCCTCGACATCGACAAGACGCGGCCGATCCACTACGAACGACAAAACCAAGTGGCCGATATCGACAGCTGTATGTACCCCAGCGTCGAGTGGTTGCAGCGGGCGGTTAATGAAGATCAAGACAAGCCGTTCTTCATGTGCGAGTACGCGCACTCGATGGGCAACGCCACCGGCAACCTCAAAGAATACTGGGACGTCATCGAAAACAGCAAACGCGGGATCGGCGGTTGCATCTGGGACTGGGTTGACCAGGGATTGCGGGTCCGGGTTCGCAAACCGACCGATCCGATCTCGAAGAGCAACGGCCAGGGGCTACACCACCTCATCTTTGCCAACAAAGTCAAAGAACCAGAGCCGGCAAGAGGTTGGTTCTATGCCTACGGCGGCGATTTCGGCGACTTTCCCAACAGCGGCTCGTTCTGCTGTAACGGGCTTCTTTTCTCCAATCATATGCCGTCGCCGAAAATGGAAGAGGTCAGAAAAGTCTACCAGAATGTTGCGTTCAAAGCGGCAAAAGATATCACCGCGGGTGGCATCATCATCCGCAATAAGTTCATCTTTACCAACTTGAAAGAGTTCACCCCGGCCTGGTTGCTTACGGAAAACGGAGTGGAAATTCAGACCGGGAAACTGGCGCCGATCGATCTCGAACCGGGCCGGGAAACCAAGCTAACCATCCCCTTCCACCAACCGCAGCTGAAACCGGGGGCCGAATACCGACTTCAAATCGCCATGCTGACGGCGCAAAAAACCGCGTGGGCCGATGCCGGACACGTAATTGCCTGGCAGCAGCTCGATATCCCCTGGAAAACACCGCCGCCGGTCCAGAAACTGAATGGCGACGCGCGGCTGACAACGACCAGAAAAAACGGCAAGATCACGATCTCCGGTGATGGATTCACCGTGGTTTTTGATTCCAAGACGGGCACGATCGACACGCTCCAGTACCACCACCGTACGATCATTCCCGCCGGCGGCGGTCCACGTCTGAATCTGTTCCGCGCCCCGGTCGACAACGACAAGTGGGTGAGTCGAAGCTGGGAGACAATGGGACTGGCCGCGCTGACGCCTGCCGTTGAGAAGTTCACCGTTGATGAATCAAGTGACAAGAACGTCGTTGCCATTACGGCGACCGTGCACTATACCGGTCGCAACGGGTTCGGCTGCCGTCATCAGACAACTTGGACCGTGATGCCCAACGGCTGCATCGTTGCCGACAACGAATTCCTTCCGCAAACCGAGGGCGCGGTGCTGCCGAGGGTCGGTGTCCAAATGAAACTGTGCCAGGGACTGGAAAACTTTCTGTGGTATGGCCGCGGGCCGGAAGAAAACTACATCGATCGTGACACCGGCTCGTTCATTGGACGGCACCGAAGAACCGTCACGCAGATGTTTGTCCCCTACGTGCGTCCCCAAAGCTGCGGCAGCCGAAGCGACGTGCGCTGGGCATTGCTTGAGGACGAACAATCGTCGGGAATGATGATCGTCTCGGAGAAACCGGCATTCATGACCGCGTTGCACGTGACGGAGCAGGATCTGGTTCAGGCCAAGCATCCCACGGAACTGAAGTTCAGAAAAGAAGTTGTTTTCTACCTGGATGCCAAACAGCTTGGACTTGGGGGAGCCAGTTGCGGTCCGCGACCGATGAGTAAGTATATCCTCAAAGCGGAGCCCGTGTCATTCCGCTACTGGCTCCGGCCGTGGATGCGGCAGAGTGGATCACCGGCGGAGACGGCGGTGAAAGTTCCGCCGGTCGGTTCGCCGGTCGGTCTGCAGCGCGATGCCGACGGCTTGCTTCATCTATCCTGCACGTCGCCGGGGGCGCGCCTCTTTGTGCAGATCGACGGTGCCGCGCCAAAACGCTACACGCAGCCGATCCCTTTCCGGAAAGGCGGAACGGTCGCGGCATGGGCGGAGTACTCGGATGTCTATGTTGCCACACAATCGTCACGCGTTAAGAAAGTGTATTCGCGCATCATGGATCGCTCGACGTGGCGGGTCGTGCGCGTCGACAGCTTTCAGAAAAACGAAGGGGAACCGGAACACGTGTTGGACGGCAACCCCGACACCTTTTGGCATACGAAATGGATGGGCAATGCACCGCGACACCCCCATGAAATCATTATCGACTGTGGTGAAATGTTGCAGTTGGCATCCGTTACCTATCTGCCGCGTCAAGGAAGCCCGAACGGCCGCATCGGTCAGTATGAACTATATATCAGCAAGGACGGACAACAGTGGGGCGAGCCGGCACAAAGAGGCAGTTTTCCGAACACCGGAAACCTCCAGATCATCAAGTTCAGCGAACCGATCACGGGACGCTACATCAAGCTGCGCGCACTGAGCGAACAGCGAAACGAGCCATGGGCGTCAGCGGCGGAGATCAGTGTCATCTGTGCGCCACTGGACGAAGCCGCAAAAGTAGAATGAGCGAGGAGAACGCATATGAGTGTTTCGCGAAATGCGATCCCGCCGCTCGGGCTACTGCTGATCGCGTGTCTGGCAGTACCGCTTCTCGCGGCGGATGCAACTCGGCCTCGAGTGACGCACGTGCTCGAAATCAACCAGCGCGTGCTGTGTCCGGACGATGGGCTGCTGCTGGGCAACGGCGATCTTTCGGTCAGCGTCCACCAGACGGCCGACCGGATCATCTGGCGGTTCGGCAAAGGCGATGTTTGGGACCGGCGGTTGGACCTGAGTGACGATCCGCGACCGGCGCACATTTCGGAAATCGCCCATGGTATCAGCGTCGAGGGCTGGAAATGCCCGCCCTACGGCGGCGCGCCGGCGGTGGCCACGCGCGGTACGAAAAACCCCGCGCGGATGCAGGAGCTTTGTCAAGGTTCACCTCCGAGCTACAAGAAGCGGCCTTATCCTTGCCCGAAACCGGTCGGGGAACTGGCCATGCAACTCCCGCCGGACCAGAGCGGGCTCAGAATCAAGCAGCGGTTGGTGATCGAAGAGGCCACACTGTTGATCGAGTGTCGTTGGCGGTCGGGCGTGGGCCTTGACGTGGAGTGTTTCATTCCGCCGGATCCCAACGTGCTGGTCGTGCGTTGGAAGATGGCGAATTGGAACGAGCGAACCAGCACGGGGCACGACGTGCCACCGGTCTGGTTCAGTCTTTATCGCTGGGCCGATCCGAAACTCGAATCGTTCGCCGCGCGGTTTTTCGCCGACTACCGCCACGCCGCATTTCGATCGCTGTGCGATCCCAAGGTAACGCCGCTGCCGCCGCCGAGCATTCGACAGCAGGATGGATTGTATTTCATCGAGCAGACCTTTCCGCCGGATCCGCTCTTCAAGGACGGCTTCCGATACGCTTTGTCGCCCTTCGGGCCGGGCTGCACTGTCAGTCCCGTTGACATGGCCGATACGGGTGAGGCTCGACTACATGTTCTGCCGCCCACCGGTGCCCGGCAAGGACAGCTCGCCGTTGCGGTCACGACTAGCGGCGACCAGGGCGGAGCCAAGGGGGAGCGTGAACGGATTCGGTCTGCTTTGGGTGACGGCGCGAACAAGAGCTTCGATGATTGGAGCCGCGCGAATCGGCAAAGTGCCCGCAGCTTCTGGTCACAATCACAGCTCAGCGTAAGCGACCACTTGGTGGAAAATCTCTGGTATGAAACGCTCCATGTGCGGCGTTGTGCGTATCGCCGGGACACCGTACCGCCGGGCTTGTTTCTTCCCAGCACGGTGCAGGATTATTCACATTGGCACGGTGACTACCATACCAACTACAACTTTCAAGAGCCGTTCTGGGGCGACTATACGGCAAACCATATCGAACTGGGCGATGCCTACTTTCAGGGCATGAAGTATTTCGTGCAGATCGGCCGTAAGATCGCACACGACTATTACGGCTGCCGGGGCGTGTTTATCCAACTGAGCGGCTACCCGATCCACGCCGAAGACGACCCGCTGGGCGTGGCCCCGATGGGACGGATGGCCTACATGACCGGCTGGGCCATGCACCAGTACTGGTGGCGCTATCTCTATACGCTTGACAAAGATTGGCTCCGCCAGACCGGTTACCCCGTGATCCGCGATTGTTCCTTATTCTATACCGACTTTTTGCAGAAGGGGGAGGATGGGCTGTACCACGCCTTTCCCTCGAATCAAGGCGAAGACGGGTTTACCGGCGACCCGAAGGACTACACCGATCGGGCCCAGGTCATGCAACAGATTCGCTACTGTTTGCGGGCGGCCATCGCGGCGAGCGAAGCGTTGGACGTGGACCAAGAGCTGCGTCGCCAGTGGCGCGACCGTTTGGACCACTGCGCCGGCGATGACGGTCGACCACCGTTACCGCTTAGGGACATCGAGAAGCTGTGCCACGAGTTGAATCCACCGGAGTTCGGTTTTGGCCGTCCCTACCGGCCGCAGCCGGAAACGCATGACGAGAAACCCTGGCCCGGCCGGCCGACGAAGTGGTATTTCGGTCAGTATCCCTGGGCCGTGATGGGGCGTTTGCGCGGCGGCGAATTCATTGCCGACCGCGACTTTCCCGTGTTTCGAGAGCTGGTGGAGCGGTGGCGTCATCCGAACGGCGTGATCTGGGGCATGGCCATTGCGAACTACGGCCACGCCGGTGCCTGGACCGAGTCGTTGGGCGTCATCGCGCCGCTGCAGGAAATGATGCTCCAGAGCTGGGACGGCGCGCTGCGCGTCTTTCCCGCTTGGCCCAGGAACCTAGACGCGCGCTTCACTCATTTCCGCGCGCAAGGTGGTTTTCTAGTCAGCGCCGGTTGGTCCCGTGGCCGTGTCACAAACGTTGAAGTATTGAGCCAGAAGGGATCGCGGTGCCGGCTCTACGCTCCGTGGCCAGCCAAAGTCAAGGTGCGCGATGTTTCGGGTAAACAGATCAATTGTCAAACTGACCGGTATGGGCGAATCACTTTTCCCACTGACGCTGGTTCCGCGTACCGCATCGAGCCGAGTTCTGCGACGTCCATTCCCCGCGGCAATGACTAATCCACGCGCGCAAACGCGCAAGCAGCGGCGCCAGCTGATCAAAGTACTTCAGCCCCGTAATATCGCGCGCCTCGATACGCCTCTTGCGTTTTCTCGATTTCTTGCTCCACACGCCCCACCCCTGCTAATATGACAGACATGCCAAACACTTCCGCAAGAGCTGGCAAGTCTTGTGGCGAACAGTATTGCCCCCGTCCCCTTTTTCGCGGCGTCGGGCTCATACAGAACACGACACTCGCGCCCGCTCGCGACGCGCCAAATGTCCGGGTTCGGATCACTCACCAGCGCCATCCGGCGTTCGTCTTGGCTGGGCCCGAAAAGTTGCTGGCCGCCACTTGAACTCGCTGGCGGCCCGCATCGGGGTCCCACAACCGCGCCGGCGCGTTGCCCCGGCGCTTATTTCCACGAGACCCTGCCCCATTGCTCGAGACGTTGTTCCGCCCATTCCAATGTCTTGTCCGTATGACAACCGGTACACGCATTGGGAACGCCGTAGCGCCGTGTGTCATCCGGTGTGATGAACCCGAAAACATGCGTGCGCACGGTCAACGGAGAGGACTTGAGATGCCTGCCCGTCTTGGGCATGTGGCAGTCGATGCATGAAACGCCGCCGCAGGGGGCATGTGCCTTGCGGTCTTTCTGGTGGGGACCGATCTCCGAACCGTAACCATGGCACTTCATGCACAGCGAATCGCCAAGCGGCGCGGTCGAGGTAGCATCGAGCTTGTGTGGATTGTGGCAGTTGTAGCAGGTGATTCCATGTTTGTACATCAGCGAATGAACGAATTCATTGCCCTGCATCCGGTTCTTTTTGCCAACACCGTTCGCATGGAATTCCTTGGACTCGTGGCCCGGTTCAAACGGAGCCTGCAACTTGTATTGGATCAGCGGCCGGCCCGGTTCGAAGCCCGTCGGGTAGTCCCGCACGTCGGCGAATAATTCCTTGATCGACATCGTCTCCATGCGCTTGTCGCGGTTTCTCATGTGACACTGAAGACAGACTTCCGTCGCTCGATGCGGGTCATGATCCGACGCCTTGTAAATACTCTCTTTGCGCTCGTCTAACGCATGGACGCTGCCGGGCCCGTGGCAGCTTTCACAACCGATCCCCGGTTCAACGCGCTGCTGGCGACTCATGAACCCAACGAAGTGGCACCCGTCGCACGTTCGCGATGTGAACACCTGCTTGTTGTCATGCACGAAACCGTCGCTGTACCAATCCTTGTAGGACGCGTACGGTTGCCAGCGTTGAAGCTGCGTGTTCCATTGGTAGTTGCCGATAACGTAATCCTGAGTCCCCTTGTTGTCGGCCCGCAGCATGTACCGTTGTTTGAATTTGCCGCCGATGGTGTACACAATATCGCGGCGCGTGAAATCCGCATCCTTGGGCAGCGTGGCAAAATCGCCCAACACCACCTCTGCATGACCCTTGACCGGTTGGATCATCTTGCCGTGTCGCGACGATGCCCAGGCCGTATACTCTTCTTCGTGGCACTCCCCGCATTTCAGCGTGCCGACGTAATGTGCCGCGTGTTGGCCGGCCGGTTGCTGGGAGACGGCGGCGCCGGCATGCGGGCGCGTGAGCTGCGAATAAAGCGCCGAATGCGGGCGTTGCTTGTCGGCCGGACCATGCGCGCCAACCCCCAACGTCACACCAATCACAAACAGCAGGAAAACGGTTCGGCACACCGAAGTTATGCTACCTCGTGACACTTCAATTCGGGAAACCACTGGGCCATCGGCGCTCGGTCGGTGTTCATGTCTTTACCGCGAAGCGGTTACATTCCACAGCC
>CAZSOG010000139.1:0-8648 GCA_964607555.1 uncultured Pirellulaceae bacterium
GAAATAAAAAATAAAAAATAAAAAATAAAAATGGCAGAGTGGTTAGGTGCGGATGGGCACATCAGTGGCTGGTGCAGTTTCAATGCAAATCGGGCTGCAGGCGATAGAGAACGACGAATTACACGTTTGCTGAAGATTGGGCATCTTAATCGGATAGTTCTTGCACACTATATTATTTGCTTGCCCGTGGGCCCCAAGTTGCTCGATCGAATTGCGTGAGGCAATGACAAGAGGATTCAGCCATGCGAGGCATCGACCGACGGCACATCGAAGTGATAACAGTACTGTTGATCGGCCTGGCGATTCCAGCCATCCACCGCAGCATGGCCGACGACCTTTCCCGGGAACCGTGGTTGAAGCCGCCCGTATTACGGCCGGGTGACACGATCATGATCGTTGCCCCTGGAAGCCGGCCGGACCGTGCGAAGGTGGAAGCGGCGGCCGACCAGTTCCGCCGCATGGGGTTTCGCGTCCTGGTTCCAAGAGATCTGTACCGCCGCGACGAATCCGCGGACTACCTGGCCGGTTCCGACGATCGGCGCGTGGCCGAGTTGAATCGAGCGATTCGTGACCCGCGCGTTGCGGCCATCTTTCCCGCCCGCGGTGGTTATGGCCTGACACGGATCCTCGACCGTATCGACTACGCGGCCCTGAAAAAACACCCGAAGGTCGTGACTGGATATTCGGATATCACGGCACTCCATCTGGCCATCGCCCGCAAAGTCCATTTAGTCACATTCCATTCGCCGATGCCGCAGAGTTCGCTGTGGCGCACCGACGGTGATTACCGATACTCGGCCGATGTCTTCTGGAGTCAAGTGTCCCGGCCCGCGGCCGGCGTCGCCAACGGCGGTGGTTATATCATCAAGTTGCCGGCGGGCGAGCAGAAACCGGTCCGAGTTGTTGGAGGGACGGCAACCGGACGCTTGACCGGCGGTAACCTGACTCTTATTTGTGCGACACTTGGCACCCCCTACGCACTCGAGGCAGACGGCAAGATACTGTTCGTGGAAGATACCGGCGAAGCAGCTTATCGCGTCGATCGCATGTTCTCTCAACTCAAGCTCGCCGGCATCTTGGACCGCGTGTCCGGCCTCATTGTCGGTACGTTCGATGACACGGATGTCGCGGCGGTTCAACGCGTTATTCGCGGCTACGTCGCATCGTTGCACGTTCCGGTCGTGATGGGGTTCCCGGTCGGACATACGGCGCGGAACGCAACGTTGCCCTGCGGCGTTCGGGCCGAGTTGGACGCGGATACGCCGCGTCTGCGGATCATCGAAGATCCTGTCACGTCGAATTGATGCGCAAGAAAGCGTCCGACAACGCCATCGGTCAATGCGCTGCTCGAGGCATGTGCGCGGGACAGGATCGATTGTGGGGTACGCGGCCACGTGGGCGGTTTCCAGCGGCCGGTTGTAGTAACAAGGTCACGAATCGATTATGCTAGATGACGTTCAACGCGGGAACGTGACACGTCCCGGGCGTTGCATCAAGACAATCCCAGCTCGGTATGTGCCGGGCATCAATCACCATCCTCTGTCCTGCCATAACTTGTAGTGAGTCTGATCATGTCACACGATTTTGCGAGCGCGACGCGTCGCGGATTTCTTAAGACAGCGGCCGCCACCGTGTTTGCCGCCCCCGGTTTCGTGCCGGCTACGGCCCTTGGTCGAGCGACAAAGGCGAGCGCCAACGAGCGTATTGGTATCGGATTTATTGGCAATGGGCGTCGTGCGGGTCAGCTGACCGGCCTGCCCCGCGATGGACACATTGTCGCGGTCGCCGACTGCGACGGACAAAGGTCCGCCGCATGGGGCAAGAAATTCGCTTGCCCTGCCTACCAGAATTACCATCAGTTGCTGGAAAACAAGGATGTTGACGCAGTGGTCGTGGCAACGCCCGACCATTGGCATGTGCTGGCGAGCATTCACGCCTGCCAGGCCGGCAAGGATGTGTATGTCGAAAAACCCATGTCACTCACTATTCGCGAAGGTCGCCAACTGGTCAACGCCGCCCGAAAATACCAACGCGTCGTTCAGGTGGGTTCGCAACAGCGGAGCATGGCCGCCAATCGGCTGGGCTGCCAACTTGTACGTGACGGGGCGATCGGCAAGGTACACACGGTACTGGCCCATAACTACCCGAGTCCGTGGGAGTGTGATCTGCCCGGCCAACCGGTGCCCAAGGGGCTGGACTGGGACATGTGGTGTGGGCAAACCCCGGTCGTACCGTTCAATAAGGATATCCGGATCCCCCGTGCCAACCCGGGCTGGATCTCGTTCCGCCCCTGGTCCGGTGGCGAAATGACCGGGTGGGGCGCCCATGGGTTCGATCAAATCCAGTCGGCACTTGGCGCCGACTCGACCGGTCCGGTCGAGATCTGGACCGAAGGACCAAGGTTTGCTCCACCAACCTACACGCAACCAACGCCGCGAACTCCAGGCGATAAGCAGTGTGCGCAACCGACCGTATTCATGCGCTACGCGAGCGGCGTGGTCGTCAAGCTGGCCGACGGCCCTCCAGGCGGCGGCAAGTTCATCGGCGAAAAAGGGACGATTACGATTCACCGAGGTAAGATCACCAGCGACCCGCCCGAGATCGTCGCGGACGCGAAAAAAACCATCGGCTATCGCGCCGGCGGTGATACGCGTGAACATCAGGCCAACTGGCTTGCCTGCATCAAGTCGCGCGCACGCTCCGTGGCGGATGTCGAAATTGGCCACCGCTCAACTTCCGTCTGTCACCTCGGCAACATCGCCCGCTGGGCCGGCCGCCGACTGCAGTGGGATCCGCAAGCCGAACAGTTCGTCGGTGACGCCGATGCGAACCAATGGGTCTCCCGCCCCCAGCGAAAACCGTATCAGATCCCGGATCTTGAATGAGGTGAAATAAAAAATTAGAAATAAGAAATTAGGCAACTGTGTAGCCGATTGCGGCAAATTGTCGGGTCAAGGACCCCCACGGGCATGCCCCGTGGGTGACCGAGTCTCGTCAGCTAAACGCGAATGCCAACCGTTCTCCCTCTCTTCCCAGCCCGGCCGCCTTCGGCGGGGGCGGCCGGGCTGGAGAGAGACGGTTGTCGCGAACCAGCCTTCGCAGGCCACGAGACTTCTTCACCAACCGCACAAGGCGGTTGGGGTCGACCGGCAATAACGCGAGACCGCGGAACATCCTCTACTGCAGATGCTCGAAGTGTTACAGAATTAGAAATAAGGTAGCTGTTCACGACACCTGCTATCAAGGAACACTAATCTTCACTGATCAACACTAATGATACCGCCCCAGAAAGTCTGCAGCACGCAACATGAATCTGGCATGTCGTAGAAAAGCCGAAGGCATTTCAAGATGAGGTTTCCCGATATTAGCGAGAATTAGCGTCGATTAGTGTTCTTTTTTTTCTGGTCCGTGAACAGTTACGAAATAAGAAATTAGGTAACCGTTTAACCAAATGCAGTGCGGCCAATTGCGCGGCAGTTGTTTTTGCCAAGAAACGTGAGAATTTCGGGCAAGAATAGGGAACGGCAAGAAAATTCGGATCTTATATTCTTGCCCACTTCTTGCCCGATCTTTTGGGGCGAATCGCGGGTTGTATGGCGGGGCGCGAAGAACGGACAAGCGTATTTTGAGACCAGGATATGCAGGCCATTGGGCCCGTGCGCCAAACGAACGCGTCGCGGCGTTTGGTTTCTCGGCAACGCCCACGCACCAGGAAATCGCTGAACCCTCAAAACACCGAGACACCATGCATCGCTCACCCTACTTATTGACTCGACGCCAGTGGCTGCGGGCCGCTGTTGGGACCACCACTTGCGCGCTGACGCCGCGGCGTCTTTTCGGCAGAGACCAGCCCGTGAAAATTGATCGTATTCAGCTATTCCCGATGCGTTACCCGACGCACGGGTATTTCAAGTTTCTCACGGGCCCCCACGGCGCAATCGGCCGCGCGGCCGTGATCGTCAAGATCACGGCGGACGATGGGACCGTGGGTTGGGGACAGAGCATTCCGGTCGCGAAATGGAGTTATGAGACGTTGGAGGCGGCGACGAGCGCCATTCGGGACTATTACGCGCCCGCGCTGATCGGTCGCGATCCAACGAATATCGCCGGTGCGCACCGAATCATGGACGACGTCATCAAACCCGGGTTCAGCACGGGGATGCCGATCACGCGTGCGGGAATTGACATCGCGCTGCATGACCTGACCGGGAAACTGCTCGGCGTCCCGCTCTGCGAGTTATGGGGCCGGCCGCGCGGCGGCCCGCTGACACTCAGCTGGACCGTAAACGCACGTACGTTGCATGAGGTTGAAGCTTTGATGGCCGAAGGACGGCAGCGGGGCTACCGGAACTTCAATATCAAGGTGGCACCGGACCCGAAATTCGATGTCGAAATGGCCCGGGTCGCGCGCAAGCTGGCTCCGGACGGGTTCCTGTGGGCAGATGCCAACGGCGGCTATGATCCATCCACCGCACTGGCCGCAGCGCCGCGTCTCGCCGATGCCGGCGTCGATGTGCTCGAAGCGCCCCTGCGACCGAACCGGATCAGCGGCTATCAGGCCTTGAAGCGGCAAGGCGCGCTGCCGATCTTGATGGACGAAGGCGTCGTGTCGCCCGTCGAATTGGTCGAGTTCATTCGCCTCAACATGCTCGATGGAGTCGCGATGAAGCCATCACGCTGTGGTGGCTTAATGTCGAATAAGCAGCAGATCGAGATCATTGAGGAGGCCGGACTCATATGGCTCGGCAGCGGCTTGTCCGATCCCGATATCTCCTTGGCGGCTGCACTCGCCTTGTACGGCGCGTATGGACTCAAGAAACCGGCGGCGTTGAACGGTCCGCAGTTCCTGGCCGCGGACGTCCTGGCCAAGCCGTTGACGATCGCCGACGGCAAGGCGGAGATACCGACCGGCCCGGGCTTGGGGATTGACGTCGACGAGGAAAAAGTCGTAGCCCTGATGCGAGCGTCCAAGATGCAGGCGCACAAGTAGCCAATCAAGATCAGCGCGGATCACCAAAGTAGGGGAACATGCCTTCCCACACGGGACGCGTGTGGTAAACTAGCGAAGATGCGTCGTGTATTTCGATTTGGAAAATTGGGCTCATCGGCCATTATTGACACCGGAAATGGGGATATTTTCCGGGCAAACTCGCCTGGCCGTGGCAGCCCGATTACCGACCCCGATATTAGCCTTGATTCGATCGGTTCAGCGCGCTGGCCTCGACACGCGTTAATCCATAAAGTCCCTGGGAGACGATGATGAGCATCCTGCGAGTTTTCTTGTTGAGTGGTCTGATTGGTATTGTTGGTACGACCGGCCTATTCGGCCAGAACGACAAGGGGACGAAACCGGATGGCAAGCAGCCGAAGGCGGCGGCGGCGAAGGCCGGCACGGTAGCCAAGCTGAGCAGCTCGACGGTGGGCGCATTGCCGTTTCGTGGGATCGGGCCGGCCTTCATGTCGGGACGCATCATTGACATTGCCGTGGACCCGGAAGTGCGGTCCACATGGTATGTCGCGGCCGCCTCGGGCGGCGTATGGAAGACGACCAACGCGGGCATTTCGTGGACGCCGATCTTCGACAATTACGGGTCGTATTCCATTGGTTGTGTCGCCATCGATCCACGCAATCATCATGTCGTCTGGGTCGGGACCGGCGAGAACAACAGTCAGCGGAGCGTCGGCTATGGCGATGGCGTCTACAAATCGCTTGATGGGGGCAAGAGCTTCCAGCGCGTGGGACTCGAACATTCCGAGCACATCGGCAAGATCCTGATCGACCCACGCAACTCGAACGTTGTCTATGTCGCCGCCCAGGGGCCGTTATGGGCGCCCGGTGGCGAACGCGGATTGTACAAGACGACCGACGGCGGCAAGACGTGGAAAGCGGTTCTGCGGATCAGCGATAACACGGGCGTCTCGGACATCCAATTTGATCCGCGCGATCCGGACACGCTTTACGCTTCATCGTACCAGCGCCGCCGCCGCGTCTGGACTCTGATCGATGGCGGGCCCGAGTCGGCCATCCACAAGACAACGGATGGCGGAAAGTCATGGCGTAAGATCACGCGCGGATTGCCGGCGGGTGATCTTGGCCGCATCGGGCTCGCGGTCTCGCCCATGCAGCCGGACGTCATTTATGCGTTGGTCGAAGCGACCGACGGGCAGAGTGGTTTCTTCAAATCGACCGACCGCGGCGAGACCTGGCAGAAGCAGAGCGATTACGCCAGCACGAGTCCACAGTACTATCAGGAGATCGTGGCGGATCCCAATGTTTTCGACCGGATCTACTCGATGGACACGCACATGATGTTCACCGAGGATGGCGGCAAGAACTTCAAACCGCTGGGAGAACGGTTCAAGCACGTCGACAATCATGCGTTGGTCATCGATCCAAAGGACTCGAATCACCTCTTGATCGGCTGTGACGGCGGCTTGTACGAGTCGTGGGATCGGGGTCGAAACTACCAGTTCAAACCCAATCTTCCCGGCACGCAGTACTATAAAATCGCGGTCGATTCGGCCGCGCCGTTTTATCGAGTCTATGGGGGAACGCAAGATAACGCGACGCACGGTGGTCCGACGCGGACGCGCACCGTGCATGGGATTCGCAACAGTGACTGGTCGATCACCGTGTTCGGAGACGGCTTTCAGCCGGCGGTCGACCCGAAAGATCCGAACATCGTCTACTCCGAATGGCAGTATGGGGGCCTGATCCGATTCGACCGGCGGACCGGCGAACGGATTGATATCAAGCCGCGTGAAGCGAAAGGTGGCCCGCCCCTGCGCTGGAACTGGGACTCGGCACTCGCCATCAGCCCCCATTCACATACACGGCTCTATTTCGGGGCGCAAATGCTGTTCCAAAGCGACGATCGAGGCGATACGTGGAAGGTGATCAGCCCCGACCTGACACGTAATCTTGACCGTAACAGGCTGAAGGTGATGGGACGTGTGTGGAGTGTCAATGCGGTTGCCAAGAACGTGTCAACTTCGTTCTATGGGACGATCGTGTCGATTTCCGAATCGCCGAAAACAGCCGGTTTGATCTATGTCGGAACGGATGACGGTCTGTTACAGGTCACCGAGGACGGCGGCAAGCACTGGCGCAAAATCGAGTCGTTTCCGCACCTGGATGTTCCGCAACAGGCCTATATCAGCGATATCGAAGCGTCGCTCCATGACGCGAACACCGTCTATGTGACAATTTGCAATTTCAAGAACGGGGACTTCAAGCCGTATGTTATCAGGAGTGGGGACCGCGGACGGACCTGGACGTCACTCGCCGGTAACCTACCCGAACGCGGCTCGGTCTACACGATCGCGGAAGATCACGTCAAGCCAAATCTGCTGTTTGTTGGTACCGAATTCGGCGTATATTGCACACTGGACGGCGGCCTGAAATGGGCGCCGTTAAAGGGTGGATTACCGACGATCGCGGTCCACGACCTGGTCATTCAACGCCAGATGGACGACCTGGTGGTCGGAACGTTCGGAAGGAGTTTCTACATCCTCGATGATTACTCGCCATTGCGCGAGCTGAGCGACAAGTTGGTCGCGAAGGACGCGCACATCTTCAAGATCAAGAAGGGGCTGATGTATATCCAGTCGAATCCACTCGGTGGCGGGAGCAAGGCTTTCCAAGGTTCCGGGTTCTACACGGCCCCGAACCCGCCGTTTGGCGCGACCATTACCTATTACCTGAAGCAATCGTTGCGCACGAAAAAGAGTGCGCGGCAGTCCAAGGAGCGCGGTCTGGCCAAACAAGGCAAGGATGTCTTCTATCCAAGCTGGACAGAACTGAAGGAAGAAGATCGCGAGCAACCGCCTGCCGTCGTTTTGACCGTCCGGGACAGTCAAGGGCAAGTGGTCCGCCGCCTGCGCGGTTCGACGTCGGCGGGCGTACACCGCGTGACATGGGACTACCGGTACCCCGGCATGTCACCGGTCCAACTCCATGGCAGCGGCCGCGGACCGATGGCCGTGCCGGGACGCTACACGGTCAGCCTGGCAACCCGCGTCGAGGGGGAATTGACGCAGCTGGTCGGGCCGACACCATTCCAGGTCGAGCCACTGGGGATGGCCGCGTTGTCGGCCAGTGATCGAGCCCGGGTCTTGGCGTTCCAGAAAAAGACCGCGCAGCTGCAGCGTGCGGTCTTGGGCGCGTATCGCGTCGCTCAGGACACGGCCGAGCAACTGCAGGCGATGCGCCGCGCGATCGAGGTCGCGCCCGGCGTCGACCCGAAATTGCTCACCGACACACGACGGCTCGAACTGAAATTACGGGACTTAATCGAGCGATTTTCGGGGGACCCGACGCGGACCAAACGCAGCGAGCCAGGGATGCCGGGAATCGTGGGACGTGTTCAGACCGTCGTTTCCGGACATTGGAGCACGACGTATGGCCCAACCAACACGCATCGTAAGAGCTACGAGATCGCTGCGGAAGAGTTCAGTGAAGTGCTTGGCCCGCTGCGTCAATTAGTCGAACGCGACGTACCGGCACTCGGACGAAAACTGGAAGCCGCCGGCGCCCCCTGGACGCCCGGACGCCGTATTCCCGATTGGAAAAAGTGATCCGCCACGGGATGACGGAGCACGCCCTCCTTCGGTCGCGCTCCCGCCCGTCGCTTGGAAACATGCGCGCA
>CAZSOG010000140.1:0-8582 GCA_964607555.1 uncultured Pirellulaceae bacterium
GGCGTTTTTGGTGTCGAGCTGAACAACAACCCATCGGTTGGGAATAAGCAAGGCGGCCTGACGACCATCGCGGAGAAGTCCCTCGGCGCGATCGCCAAAGGTGGTTCGACGGCGCTGGTGGATGTTCTGCAATATGCCGAGCCCGTGACCCAACCCGGCATGGTCATCATGGACACGCCCGGCTACGACCCGCCGAGCGTTACCGGAATGGTTGCCGGTGGCGCTAACATCGTGGTCTTCACAACTGGCCGCGGCAGCTGTTTCGGATGCAAGCCGACGCCGACGATCAAGGTCGCTTCCAACACGCCCATGTACTAACGAATGATCGATGACATGGACATCAACGCGGGGCCGATCCTCCGCGGGACGCCGGTCCAGGAAGTGGGCGAACAGATTTTCAGGCGGATTCTGGCTGTGGCCAGCGGCCAGATGACGAAAAGCGAATCGCTCGGGATCGGCGACCACGAGTTCGTGCCCTGGATCGTTGGACCCACGCTCTAAACGCGTCATCACCACGACGCGCGCGAGTTTCACGACTGGGAAGCCGCCGACGCCCCGAAAACCGATCCCCGCACGCCTTCGGAACAGGCCCCTTGGGGGCGCACCGGTAATCGCCAGCCAGTCTCACCGGCAAAATCGGACGCTACTTGAGCCCCAACCGAACGGCCAGATGGTGGAGGTTGCTGCGATGCATTCCCATGCCGCGGGCCGCGGCGGCCCAATTACCGCGGTGTTCAACGAGCGCTTGCTGGATCAACGCGCGCTGAAACTCACGGGTTGCCTCTTTCAATCCAAGATTCCCGGGGATGCGTGTTTCGGGTACCGAATGGTTATCTGATTCGATGCCCCTGACTCCAGTGCGGAAGTCGGAACCTAAATGCGTTGGTTCGACAATTACCGTCTCACCCCGAGGGACTCCGGCGGCGGCCTTCAACACGGTCCGTGCAAGGACGTTCTCCAGTTCACGCACGTTGCCCGGCCAATGATACGCGCAGAGCACGTCGATCGTTCGCGGCGTCAGACGCACTGGGCCCAAGCCCAACCGACGCCGAGTTACATCGCAGAAATAGCCCGCCAGAAGCGGGATGTCACCGGCACGCTCTCGCAGCGGGGGCACGCGCAGCGGATATACGCTCAGTCGGTGGAACAAGTCGGGCCGGAACCTGTGGGCCTTGACTTCCTGTTCAAGCTCCCGATTGGTGGCGGCGATCACGCGGACGTCTGCCTTGATCGTTTTTTCGGACCCGACGCGCTGGATCTCGCCCTGTTGCAGTACCCGGAGCAGTTTCGGTTGGACCGAAAGCGGCAACTCGCCGATTTCGTCCAAAAACAATGTGCTGCCGTTGGCGACCTCGAACTTGCCGGGCCGGTCCGCCGTCGCGCCAGTGAACGCACCCCGAACGTGGCCAAAAAGCTCGCTCTCAGCGAGGCTCTCGGGCAAAGCCGCGCAGTTCACGTACAGCATCGGCTGGCTGCTCCGATCCGACGCGGCATGCAACGCCCCGGCAACCAGCTCTTTACCAACGCCCGTCTCACCCATGATCAGAACGGTAAAGTCGGACCGAGCTACCAGATCGATGTCTTGCCGCAGCCGTGCCATGACGGAACTGGTCCCGATCAGCTCCGTTCCCTGACGGAGCTTGACGTCGCGCATCAGATCGCGGGCGATCATTCCTTGACGCTCGGCGCTTTGCTCCAGCGCTTCGATCAGAAGCGTGGTGTGCATCTCGGCCGCAGCCAATGCACCGACCGCGGCCAGAAACTGTGGATCGATGCCGTCAAAGGCGTTCGGCTGCATGGCATCGGCCGTCAACGCACCAATCAACTCGTCGCCGACCCGAAGCGGACAACCAAAACACGCGTGGATCCGATGGAACTGGCCGGTGTCGTCTTCCATCAGCCCGTCAAAGGGATCGTCCAACGCGCAGTCCGTGGGAAAAAGGACCGGCCTGGCTGACTTGCAGATGATCTCCAGCCGCGGGTGTTCCTTCAGTGCGAAGCGTCGGCCCATGGCATCGGGCGACAGACCGCTCGACACGATCGGAATGAGCTCCTCACCCTGCAGCCGCAGCAACGCCGCCACGTTGTACGGGATGATCCGACGCAAAGCTTCCAGCAAACGATGATACCGTTCGTCCGCATGGACTGCGGACGTGAGGTCAAGGGCGATCGAGAGGAGCGTTTCGAGCTGGCGCATGGTTGTATTATAGACAACATGTTGCGTATTTCACAACTGCCTATGTGTTGTGTGAATCGCAACTCACGTCAAAAGTCGTTTCCACTTAGCGACTTGTGCTGTTGGCATGGCGATTGCTCTCGAAGGCTACCGAGCTTTTTGGGGCCAGTAAACCGATCGGAGGCAAAACGATGACTGACGTTCAGAAAACACTCGGAGGATTGGTAACGGCCAAGCCGGCGGCGGCGAAGGTCTTCCATCGGTACGGCCTGGACTTCTGTTGTGGCGGCGAACAGTCGCTGTCGGCGGCCTGTGCCGCCGCAGGACTGGATGCCGAGGCGATCGCCGAGGAAATCGAGCAGCTTGCAGCCGACGGGCCGGATGTGGTGCGCTGGGACACACGGCCACTCGAAGAACTGGTCGATCACATCTTGCATCGTTATCATGGGCCGCTGAAAACGGAGATCCCGCGATTGATTGATCTCGCCCGGAAAGTCGAGCGGGTGCATGCGGACAAGCCCGACTGTCCAGCAGGGCTTGCCGAGCTTCTCGTTCGCGTGCGCGAAGCAGTCGATAGTCACCTGGCCAAGGAAGAACAGATTCTGTTCCCGCTGATCGTCGCGGGGCACGGGCAGACGGCTCACATGCCGGTACAGGTCATGATGCAGGAACATGAAGACCACGGTCGGAACCTGGAGCGTATCCGAAAAATTACGAACAATCTGTCGCTGCCGGAATATGCGTGCGCCAGTTGGCGGGAACTGTACGGTTCACTGGACCAGCTCGAGCGCGATCTGATGGAGCATATCCACCTGGAGAACAGCGTCTTGTTTCCGCGGGCACTGTCTGAAGATCCACAGAAAGGAGCTGAACTAGCTTGAGTTGACTAAATTATTTTCGGGAGGACGGAAAGATGAAACCCACAGAGATTCTGAGCCACGAACACCGCGTTATCGAGCAAGTGCTGGATTGCCTGGAGAAGATCGTGATAAAGTGCCGGGACGAGGGAAAGGTTGAAGCCGAACAGGCGAAGGCGGCCATCGAGTTTTTTCGTGGTTTTGCGGACAAATGTCATCATGCGAAAGAGGAGAACCAGTTGTTCCCCGTGCTGCAGACCAAGGGCTTTGGTGGCGGGTGTGGCCCCGTCGTCGTGATGCTTCGCGAACACGAACTGGGGCGTCTTTACGTGGGAGGCATGGACGCCAGCCTTGCGGCGGCCGCCCGCGGAGACGCCGATGCGGTAACGTGGTTTGTTCAAAATGCGGAAAGCTACATCCGGCTGCTTCGGGAACATATCCAGAAAGAAGACCATTGCCTGTTTCCTTCCGCTGCTCAGAAGCTCGGCGCGGAAGATGAACGGAGTCTGATGGCGGCTTTTGACCAAGTGGAAAAACATGAAATTGGCGAAAAAACGCACGCGAAGTATCTGGCGATCGCCAACCAACTGGCGGACCACTTCGATGTTTCCAAGGTGCCGGAGGCGGACGCCGAACATGGAGATGGCGCACCTTCAGATACTTAGGCTGTCACATGTGCGCACCGTGCGCGCATGTTTCCAAGCGAACAACGGGAGCGCCGCGGAACAAGGGCGTATTCCCTTGTGGGTTGCGGGCCTCCCGTATTCGGGCCGGCGCATCAATAATTGTCCCGTTCATGGCTTGCAAACACCACACGGAGCGGGATACTTACTTTATCCAACTGAAAACGCGCGAGGACGGGCACCACGAATCGCGCGAATGTCGCGAACAAGAAGCCGCGAATGTCGCGAAAGCCGATCTCTTCGTGCCTCCAGAACGGCACGCTGGTGACGTGGTCTTTTTGCCATTGTTCTCTATCATTCGAGTTATTCGTGCTATTGGTGGTTCTCTCTCGCTTGCCGTTCGACTCGCCTTGAAACGGCGACACTTATTGATGTCGTGAGCCTCGACCATTGCCATTTCGAGACACCATTATGGGACGAAAACGGAACTGGAAACCGCGTAAAGTCGTCGTGGTCGGCGCCGTCGGCTCGACTTTCGCCTATGCGCTCGCGCAGGCCGGTTTGGCGGATGAGATTGCCTTGCTTGACAAAGACCGACGTTTTGCCGAAGGACAAGTGCTGGACCTATCCCATGGGCTTGTCTCGGAAAGCGGCGTCGAGCGCGTCGTGGAAACCAACCTGTCAGGACGCGAGCGTGTGGCTTTACCGCGATCTGCCGCTGTGCTTAAACAATCGATACATGATCTGGAACAGGACCATCAGGTTTAGCGTTTACCCACCGAAGAACTCGTGGAAGAAGGAGGGTTTTAGTGATGCGATATTTCCGACTTTGGCTTATTCTCGGTCTCATGCTCACCGCCTCGTTTGCGGTTTTGGGGTATTACGGTGGGCAAATCTATCAACAGGCGCCGCCGATTCCAGATCGCGTCGTGACCACTGACGGGCACGTTCTTTTTACCGGCCAGGACATCAAGGATGGTCAGAACGTGTGGCAATCGATGGGGGGCCAGGAGGTCGGCTCCATCTGGGGACACGGGGCGTACGTCGCCCCGGATTGGTCGGCCGACGGGCTGCATCGCGAGGCGAAGTGGATACTCAACTACTGGGCGAAGACGGAAAAGGACCAAGCCTTCGAGCAGCTCGCGGATACGGAAAAAGCCGCGCTGACCGCGCGTTTACAAAACGTGTTGCGCGCCAACACGTTTGACCCTGAAACCGGTGATTTGACGGTTTCCCCGCTGCGTGCCAACGCGATCGCGGCCGTCAGTCAGCACTATGACGCGTTGTTTGGCGATGGGGCCGAACTTGCCGACCTGCGCGCGGCCTACGCGATCCCCAGCAACAGCGTCGGCAGCGCGGAACGTCGGCAAAAACTTAATGCGTTCTTTTTCTGGGCGTCGTGGGCTTGTGTGACCAATCGGCCAGGAAAAAAGATCTCCTACACGAACAATTGGCCGGCCGACGCGCTGGTTGGAAATCGGCCGAGCGCGCCGATCGTTGTTTGGTCCGTCGTCAGTTTCCTCGCGCTGCTCGGTGGGATTGGCGCGTTATCGTGGTTCTACGCGTCCCGCCGGGACGACGAGCGGCCCGTGGAGCTGTCGGCAACAAACCCATTGATCGACTTGAAACCGACGCCCTCGATGCAAGCAACGCTGAAGTATTTTTGGGTGGTTACCGCTCTCATCGTTGTGCAGGTCGCCCTGGGCGCCATCGCCGCCCATTACTCGGTCGAGGGTGAAGCGTTCTATGGAATTCCCTTGGCCAAGTGGTTTCCCTATTCCGTCGCACGGACATGGCATACGCAGCTTGGTATTTTTTGGATTGCCACCGCATGGCTGGCAACGGGGCTGTTCATGGCTCCGGCCGTCTCCGGCAAGGAACCTCGGTGGCAAAAACTCGGTGTCGACGTTTTGTTTGGATGTTTGCTTGTAATCGTTGTCGGCTCGCTGTTTGGAACATGGTACGCCACCCGCCAGCAGATGGGACTGGAGGCGAACTTTTGGTTTGGACACCAGGGTTACGAATATGTTGACCTGGGCCGTTTCTGGCAGATCTTCCTGTTCGCCGGATTGTTTATCTGGCTCGGACTGATGGCTCGAGCGATTTGGCCTGCCTTTCGGGAATCGGGTCCGAGACGCCATCTGTTGGCGCTCTTCCTGATCTCGTGCCTGGCGATTGCCGGGTTTTACGGGGCCGGGCTCATGTGGGGTCGGCAGACGAATCTGGCGATCGCCGAATATTGGCGCTGGTGGGTCGTTCACCTTTGGGTGGAAGGTTTCTTTGAGGTCTTCGCCACGGTTGTGATCGCTTTCCTCTTCACCAGCCTGGGACTGCTGCGAGTTTCCTCGGCTATCCTGGCGGCCCTGTTCTCCACGGTCATCTATCTCTCGGGTGGTGTCATCGGCACGTTTCATCACCTCTACTTCACCGGCACGCCAACGCCGGTACTGGCTTGGGGAGCCGTGTTCAGCGCTCTGGAGATAGTGCCTCTCGTGCTGATCGGCATTGAGGGCTACGGGAATCTGTCGCTCGTCCGCGCCCGACCGTGGGTCGCCGCTTACAAGTGGCCGATCTACTGTTTCGTGGCGGTCGCCTTTTGGAACCTGGTCGGCGCCGGGCTATTTGGATTTCTCATCAATCCACCAATCGCACTTTACTATATGCAAGGCTTGAATACCACGGCGGTCCACGCCCACACGGCCCTGTTTGGCGTTTATGGGATGCTCGGGATCGGCCTGATGTTGTTCTGCCTTAAAGGACTGGCAGTACGCAAGCAATGGCGCACGGGCGTGCTGAGTTTGGCATTCTGGCTGATCAACATCGGCTTGGCCCTGATGGTATTGCTATCGCTCTTGCCCGTGGGTTTGCTGCAAACGTGGGCCAGTGTGGAACACGGCATGTGGTACGCGCGTTCAGCCGAGTTTCTGCAATCGGACACCATGACCCAGCTGCGTTGGCTGCGCATCGTTGGCGACACGGTTTTCGCGCTGGGCACCATCGGGCTTGCCTGGTTCGTGCTCGGACTAAAAACCGGCTGGTCCGTAGCGAAGGAAAAAGACGAGTTCCTTGACCGTCCACGATAAAACCAGTCAGCGCGGCGACACACGGAACATTGGTTGTTTGCGCGGGAGATTGCCGTACCGAATGATCTGAAGGAACCGTATCGCGCGCGGTGCGGATCGTCTTCGGCAGCCGCGCGGAGAATGCTGGGTACGCGCAACCGCGTGGTAAGTAGCACACGATAATCCGAGCTGCCGTGCAGTTGGTCCGGCACGCCGAACCCACGATCGCCAACCGTCGGTTCAAACAACCGGCACCACGGAATCTTGTCTCGCGGCACGCCGCGTGCCGCCGCCACCGCTCGGGACGCAGGGCCTATTCGGGGTGGCGCCGTGCCGCGCCAACGCGCCGCTATTGCGCGGGTGGCGCCGCGCTGTTCCTCCGTTTGGGGACGATGTCGGTGGCCGTTCCCAGGTAGACTTCGACGGCGCCGGCCAGAGTTTCCGACAACGTGGGGTGTGGATGGATGGACCGTGCGACATCCTCCGCGACCGCCCCCATTTCCACGGCGATGACTCCTTCACTGATTAGTTCCCCGGCACCCACGCCGACGATTCCCACGCCGAGAATGCGATCCGTTGCGGGATCCAGCAACACCTTCGTCAAGCCATCCGTGCGGCCAAGCGTCGCGGCGCGCCCCGACACGACCCACGGAAAACGCCCGACCGCGACCTGGCGCGCGTCCCGCCGGGCATGCGTTTCGGTCAGACCACACCAGGTGATTTCCGGATCCGTGAAGACGACGGCGGGGATCGCGCGCGCATCAAAAACCGCGGACCGCCCCGCCAGCGCTTCCGCCGCCACCTTGCCCTCGCAAGATGCCTTGTGAGCCAGCATCGGCTCACCGGCCACATCGCCAATCGCGAAGATGCCGGGATCGGTCGTGCGCCGTTGGGAATCGACTTGAACGAAGCCCTTCGCATCGACTTCCACCTTGGTTCGATCGAGACCGATGCCGGCGGTATTGGGGTGTCGCCCGATGCAGACCAGTACCCGGTCAAACCGTTGTTCTTTTTCCCCGAGGTCCCCATCCAATGTGACACACAAATCCGCGCCGTCCTCGCGGACATCGACCACCCGGGTCTGCAAATGGATGTGTTCGAATCTCGTTTCGGCGCGCTTTTGAACCGGGCGCACCAAGTCCCGATCGACGCCCGGCAACAAGCCGTCGGTAAGTTCGACCAATGACACGCGGCTTCCCAATGCGCAGTACACGGTGCCCAATTCCAGGCCAATGTACCCGCCGCCCACGACGAGGAGTCGCGGGGGAATGTCGGGCAGATCCAGGGCACTGGTGGAATTCAGTAATCGCGCGCTGTCAACGTGTAACCCAGGCAGTGGGCTCGGGAGCGAACCGGTCGCCAGGACACAAGTGTCAAATTGAACGTGATCGGGATCACCGGGGCCTTCCACGTGCACGCGATGCGAATCGATGAACACGGCCCGGCCACGCAGTAACGTCACGTTGCGCCGGCGCGCCAGCTCTTCCAGACCTCGCGCCAGCTTCTCGATCACATTCGACTTCCAGTCCCGCAGCGCGGCGATATCTATTTTGGGTTCGCCAAAGTGGACCCCCAAAGCATCGGCCGCACGCGACTGGTTGAGCAGATAGGCGACGTGCAGCAGGGCCTTGGACGGAATGCAACCGCGGTGCAGGCACACGCCGCCGGGGCTGGTGTCCGCGTTGATCATCGTGACATCGAGCCCCAAATCGGCGGCGCGGTAGGCGGCGGCGTAGCCACCAGGTCCACCGCCAATCACAAGCACTTCGGTACGGTGCGTCTTGCTCACGACAGGTCCTCACATGGTTACCATTAGCCCGGATTATTCATGAGCGATCTGCTGCGGAGCCGCAATTCGGCCATC
>CAZSOG010000141.1:0-8553 GCA_964607555.1 uncultured Pirellulaceae bacterium
AGCGTCTGTTTCGCACGCTGCCGCTCCCGCCGCGCACGAACTCATAACGCGGGCTGCGCCCGCAACCCACAAGGGAGTACGCCCTCGCATGCGCGGCGCTCCCGTTGTTCGCTTTGAAACATGCGCGCGCGGTGCGCGCATGTGGCAGCCTAAGAATCTAACTCAACAATTGCGAGGTGTCGCAGACATCAAGAATTCACCAATTCTGTGCTGCGTTTCCGGATGGCGACAAGTGTCATGTGCCGCATGACAACGAATGGTGTAATCCCAAGGTGTCTGCGTTCTGCCTGCTTTCTTCTGCCATCTGATCTGGCTGCCAATCGCACCACAACTTTTTTTTCACAATTTTGAAGGGTTGGGCCCCTGTTTCGCGATGGACCTTATAGAGGACGACCGTTCCCTGTCGGGGACGGCAATCATACATTGCGCGAACTGCAGGGGCAGGCCATGGCGGCGACCAACAAACGTATTGAACAGATTGTCCGTCATTTTCCCGAAAACGGCATGAAGGCGTTGCTCGAGAACCCCCGCAGCACGCGCGAACTGCTGGCGCTGGCCGCACGTGACTTCGTTGAAATGATCGATACCGACCAGATGGAGTCGATTAAGACGACGTTTATCAAACGCGATTATCACCACGTCGAGGCGGACCTTGTGCTAACGGCACCCTATCGAAAGACAGACCCCCGTGGCACTCGAAGGCTGGTGGTCTATATCCTGATCGAGCATCAATCGACACGCGACGCTTTGATGGTGCTGCGGCTACTCGACTACGTCGTACAGGTCTACAGTTTCCAGGTGCGCCGGTGGGCGCGGCAGCATGGTTCCCGAGCCGGCGTGCGTCTTGACCCGGTCCTGCCGATCGTGTTTTATACCGGCACGCGACGTTGGGAGTCAATCGGTCCGCTGGTCGATTTGATGGAGGCGGGCGCGCCGTTCGCGCGAGTAATGCCCACTTTGGACCCGGTATTTGTCAATCTGCCCCAAATCGCACCAGAGGCGTTGGAATCGAACGGTGGTTTTCTCGGCTGGGTCCTGCGGTTGGTGCAACAACGTCGCGCCCGGCCCGACACGTTTCGCCCTCTTTTGCGACATGTGGTCGCACACCTGGAGACGATGGCACGAGCCGAGCGCGATCGGTGGCAGGAACTGGTTTCATACGTGTTGGCGTTGGTTTATCATGAAAGGGACCCGGGTGAACGGCAGGTCTTGCAGGAAACGATCCAAACGTCCGTCGGTACGGACCCGTATCGCAAGGAGTTAACGCAAATGGGCAAGACGATTGCGGATGAGTTGAAAGAAGAAGGTGGGATCGCAAAGAGTAAACAGACGTTGATTCGGCTCATGAAACGCCGGTTTGGCGAGATTCCGCCGAGCATTGTGGCCACGATTGAGACCACGCACGACGTGCGACAGCTTGACGACTGGCTCGACCAGGTTGTTACCGCTGAGAGTCTCGACGACTTCGATTGTGGGTAGGATCTTGAGCAGATCTCCAAGATCCAGACCAACAATTTGGCAATCCAATTGGCGTCGCGGGCGAACCATGACCGGCCACGAACCGCCGGAAGCTTGACACGGCCCTACAGCAGGCTTTCCAGCAGCAGGCGGAGTTTACGCAGCTCGCCCGGATGGTCGACGCCCTCCATTTCCGTGATATGGACGCTCAGCGCACGGTCATAGCCGACACCGCGCAGTTGGCCAATCAACCGGCCATATTCGATCTGCCCCTGCCCGACGCGGACCTGGAGCTTCTCCTTGGACGAGTCACGCAGGTGTACGTGATAGACGTACTTCATGAGCTTTTCCAGGCCGCGGTGCGCATGCGGGCCGCATAGGAAATGGCTCGGATCCAGCGTCAGGCCGAGCCCCTTGACGTTGTCGCATAGGACCACCGCCGTGTCCGGGTCCTCGGTCAAGCACCCGATCTGGGTCTTCATCCCGACACGCGCGCCTTCGAGCGTCGCGAGATCCACCAGGCGACGCAACCGTTCCACCTCTTGATTGAACGGGGTACCGAGCTCGCTCGAGGGGATAATCAACGTCACGACTTTAGTTGCTTTCGCCAAACGGCAGATCGTACGAAACTGGCGGTAGTATTCCTCACCTTCGGCCTGAATACCCACGCTGTACGCAATCACGTTCAGGCGGTGCGTGTTATGACACAAGGCCGCCGTCTTCTCGAAGTTGGCTTCGATTTGTGACGGTTTCACATGCCCATCTTCATGCAGATCAATTTCGATGTTCGCGAACTCGAGATCTCCCAGCTTGGCAATCGCATCTTGCAAAGACAGCTGACTGAAACAGTCGGTCGAAGCGGAAACTAGCACGGTCGAAACCTCCTTGGCATGCCATCGAGTTTGAATGATTCACACCCCGATCTGGGGTGACTCGGACCGCGCGCGGACCCCACACACAACACCACGCACGTTTTCTCTTGTTAATCTCAGCGCCCATAGCTTAGTCGCAAACGGCCAATCGTGGCAACACCAACGGAGGGCCCAAAGCCGGGCCGAAGAAAAGTTCGGATTTTGGGCGGATTCGGGCGACCGAAACACTCGCTTACCGGACCCCGGATGCGCGTGCCGGTCCGATGTTCGGACTGCGCATCCAAGTTGGAAGCGTGGTCGCGAGATAGTACGCGCGCGGCGCACTCCATTCGAGGATCTGCTCGATTGAAATGCCCGGCTGCCTGGCCTGCGTCAGCCCGAGCATGCTGGTCAGCGTAACTGGACGACGATACTCGACGATACGCACGTTCTTGGGGTCCAGATGGGCAAGTTCAATGACTCGATCGAACGCATCCTCGATAAATCCGATCTCGTCCACCAAGCCGTGTTCCTGGGCTCGCGTCGCCGTGAAGACCTCGCCGGTCGCCAGGTCGCGGCCGGTCCGCGGGTCAAGCAAGCCGTCGCCTGGATTGGCTTTGGCGAGTGCCGGACGGCCCGCCTTGACGATCTGCTTGAAGCGGTTGAACGACTCGTCCACGTATTCCTGCACGATCTTGCGATCTTCGGCCGACATCGGCCGAGTCATGCTGAGCAGTTGTTTACGCGGGTTACTGACAATGGAATCGTCTTCGATCTGCAGTTTGGCCAACAGGCCGCTTAGGTCGTAATGCGGCATGATCACGCCGATGGAGCCGGTCGTCGTGGTGGGTTCGGCGAAAATGGACCCCGGCTGGTCGCCGACAGCCATCGACACATAGTAGCCCCCACTGGTCGCGATACTGCCCATGCTGACCACCATAGGCAGGTCGCGGTCGTTCCGCAGTTTGTTCAAATGGTGGTAAATATAGTCGGCACCGGTCACGGTCCCACCGGGCGAGTCGACGCGCAGGATAACCGCTTTCACTGCCTCATCGGCACGCACGCGGTCGATCTGTTGCTTGACGAACCCGTGCCCGTCCACGATCAATCCACGGACGACGATGATGGCGATCTTATCCTTCGCATTTTTCGCGCCGGCATGGTATTTCTCGGTGATGCCGCCGGTAACGTCATAATAATCGCGGCGGGCCGAGCACTGCGTCAACAGGGTCATGCCGCAAAACAAGAAACCGAGCCAGCCGAGCCACAACCAGAATCGCCCGCGGCGGCGTGGTGGCGGCGGCGGGGGTGGATTCCAGGCGGGTCCCGGCGCGGGGCCCCGCGCAACGCCCTCGGCCTGCAGCGGGGGAGGCGTGTCGCCGTGGTCCGGTGGGGAGCCGCTGGGCGGAAGGTTGGGAACATTCATTCGGGGTCTTTCCTTGCGGGGATCGAGGGACCAATGAACGGCTAATCTTAATCTTACTCCTCTTCCGGCCCTTGCTGATGAGGCGTGTGTCGCAAATGAGGAAATCTCAAATGGGGAGGTTCTCCGCTCCCATGAATCAGGAGAATGGTCCCGAAACGTGACACGTCATGTCGAGGGAGATTAGGATTAAGATTAAGAACGAAATTGCCGTTCATGGCCAAGGGTCATGAACGGCCACTCTTAATCTGACACATTGCCTTCGCGCGCCCGGTCACCTTGGGGCGCGTTCGTGTTTCTTGCCGGCACCCTGTCGGTCCGTGCCGACGGGGTGGGGCGGTCCGTCCGGGTGATGTGCTCCGGCCTCCGGCGGGCCGTGCAGACCGGGCGGTCCAAGCGGTCGTTTGCCACCCGGCCGTGGTGGGCCGAAGCCGGGGCCCGGTCGGCCACGACGGCGCCAATTCGGCCCACGGCTCACCTCACTCCAATAAAGATTCTGCAATTCACGCAACATCTGGTCGCGCGGCAAGCTCTCCAAATACTCGCGTTGCGCCGGTTTGAGTCGATCCAGGGCGAACTTGCGGAGCGATTCCGGATCAATTGGCGGGCGCATACGGCTGTACAAAGCAGCGCGGATCCAGTTGCGCAGTACGCGCGACCGTTCGTCCTCGGAATCCAATTTATCGAGGAATTGCTGGGCATCCCGAGAGATCGTCGCGCGCAGCTGCTTCTCGTCTTCGGCCGACAAGTCAAACGCTTTGGAATAACGGAGAAGAATGAACCCGAGGAACCGTTTCAGGCGATCGGGACTCATATCATTACTTGGGTGGAACTTCTTCGGCAAGTTGGCGAGAATCGTGTCGCGGTGGTCACGTGTATACTGATCAACCCATTTCAAAATCGCGCGCATATCCTCGCGTCCGAGCCGACCATCCACCATCATCCGGAACCGTTGTGCTTCACGCGTCTGTTGAATCTCCTTGATCTTCCGCACGCGTTGATCGGCGGGCAGGCTGAGCAACTGGGCACGCTCGCCGGGTGGCAGCGTCTTGAGCCAGTTGGCGTAGCGCCGCAACACGGCCAGCAGGCGGTCATGATCCGGATCCGCCTGAAGCTGCGAATAGAGCCGGCGCAGGTGTTCTCTTTCGTCGTCTGTCAGCTCGTCAAATCGGTGTTTTTTCCGGAGAAATTCGCTTTTTTCCGCATCCGACATCTGCTCCAAACGCTGTTCGTTTCGCGTCAGGCTCGTGTCATCGGCGCGCACCGCGCGACCGCCGGGCAAAACCAGCAACAGGCCCAAGGATGCGGCCAGGCCAACATGGACCTTACAGGTCATCGTCAACCTCCTCCTGGGCAAACAGACCTTGATCGTCCAACTGATGCAGAAAACCGACCGAATCCGCCACCGAGTAGAGCTCAATATTGTCAATGATGGGAAAGTCGCGTGCCACTTGCCGAGTCGGTTTAGCGAAGACCATGGAGAAGGTGGCGTAGCTGATCGCGGCGACGCCGATCACGGTGGCCGCGGTGATCGCCCAAAGCGTGACATGGCGGTGGGCGGCGGATGCCACCGACTGGTGCAGTTCCCGTTCCGCCGACAGCGCCACGACTTCGACCGTGGTCTGGGTAAACGCGGTGCCGACATCCGCGCGCGGAAGTTCATCCAGCAGGTCCCACGTTTGTTGAAGCCGTTGTAGTTCCAGGCGGAACTGCGCGTCGCGGGCCAGGCGCTCTTCGACCTGGCGCGAGCCGTCGCCGTCCAATTCGCCATCCAGGTAAGCAACCAACTGCTCGTAGGCGTCATCATTCACGGGATAGGTATCGGTATCGCTCATCAGTATTCACCGCGCGAGGCGTTCGCCAGGTACTCAGCTGGGGTGCGTGGCTTCCGGGTGGTTTCCCGGCAGCGCTCCTTCTTCAATATACGGTTCGAGAACCTCGCGTAAATTACATCGAGCTCTCGATAACAACGATTTAACGGCTTGGGGTGATAGATCCATTGCCTGGGCAATATCCGCGTAGCTCATCCCCTCGAACTTCGAGAGCAACAAGGCCATTCGCTGGCGTTCGTTGAGTGTTCCAATGGCGGCGCGTACCATTTCGGCGCGTTCCGCCCGGTCCAATTGGCGCGTCGGCATTTGCCCACTGGCGGCCAGCGCCATCTGGTCCAAAGGATCGGTCGGCGTTTCGCCCTGCGACCGATTGGAGACGTTGACTTCGCGACGCCGCGCCATGGATCGATTGGCATTGCTGGCGACATTGTTGGCGATCGTGAACAACCATGTGCAGAACTTTGCTCCCGGTTGGTAAGTCTTACGTGCTCGAAACACGCGCATGAAAACTTCTTGTGCCAAGTCTTCCGCCTGTTCTCGTTTGCGTACCAGTTGCTCCAAAACCGTAATCAGCCGCGACTGATAGCGGGCCACGAGCTCCTCGAAGGCCGCGGCATCGTCGTCGCGCACCCTGAGCATCAGCCGCACGTCGGGGTCGCGCAGTTCATAGCTATCGGCGGGTATTTCTCTGAGGGCCAAATGCGCGTCCTCGTCCACGATCATGATGCCTGTTGATCCCATGCCACGCCGAGGCGGGCGACGGACCACTCAGCGTGCACGCATAGTCGTGCAATCGCCGTCGGCCGCCCGCGCGGGGCAAGTGCTCCTATTAGTTTAGGCAACATGTGACTCGGATTGTAAGTACTGTTGTCGCTGTCGGGCGTCAAAAGTAACATCGAGTGTGTGGTTTCCGACGATTCCAACCACACGGTCGCGCGGCTTCAAATCACCGATACCACGACAAAACAGGTAATCTGGGGCCTCGTTTATCGGTATTCGGCAAATCCGAAGCTGCCACGGCGCACACCGCGAGTCCGCATGTTCCGGCCGGTCGGCGGGAACGACGACGTCACGGAATTGGTCCTGTCTCTTGAAACCCCGCAGCGGCGTTAAAAGATCGGTCACGGTACCAAATTACGGCTTTTGCCGCTGGCGCAGCTGACCACACGCCGCTTGAATCCGGTCTCCCTTGCGTTGCCGCTGCCGCACGTTGAGTCCTCCCAGCTCTAAAATACGTCGGAATTCGGCCACTGCCGCGTGTCGCGGTGTGCGATAAGCGAGACCCTCGACCGGATTATATGGGATCAAGTTCACCAATGCCGTGCGGTCGCGCAGCAATTCGACTAGCTCGTGTGCCTGGTCCGGTTGGTCGTTGATATCCGCCAATAACACGTACTCGAACGTAAGTCGGCGTCCCGATGCTTGGAAATAGTGGTCGGCTGCCCGCATGATCCGCGCCAAGCCTATCTTCCGACCAACCGGCACGATTCGCCCGCGTAACGCATCGTTCGGGGCGTGCAACGAGATCGCCAGCGGAAAGCAGGGCACGTGGCGTGCCAGGCGCATGATCGCCTCCGGCAGACCGACCGTTGATATCGTGATCCGCCGCGAACTGATGTCCAAACCGGCCGGCCGCCGCACGTCATCCAACGCGACTAGTAGAGCGTCCAGATTCGCCAAAGGTTCGCCCATTCCCATGACGACGATGCGGCGGATATAACGCGTGGCGGGCAGACACTGCTGCAGGCGGAGTACCTGCTCGATAATCTCGCCCGCCGTCAAGTTCCGGCGAACACCATCCAATCCCGTCGCGCAGAACACACAGCCCATCGCGCAGCCGACCTGCGTGCTGATACAGATCGAATGGCCATCGCCCTCCCTCGGCAGCAAGACGCATTCAATGCGCCCCCCATCAGCCAGCTCCAACAGCAACTTGCGCGTGCCATCGCCAGATTGCTGATCCCCCACGACGCGGGTCGACCAGATCCGCATCGTGGCCATCAGCTCGGCGCGCAGCGTTTTGGGCAAATCGGTCATGTCCTGCCAGCCGCTGGCCCGACCACCATACATCCACTGGCGGATCTGCGCGGCCCGGTACTTGGCGTGCCCCCGCTCGACCAACCACCGTGTGAGAGCATCCGCATCCAGTTCCAACAGTTGGTTCATGATCGCCACCGGCGGATCTTTCGTTGCAATTCCCCCGATTGCAGCGCCTCCTCGAATGCCGTGAAGTCCGCGTAACAGACGTGACTACAAAACCTGACCGTCCAATTGTGCGTCAGCGGGCTGATGGCGATCACAATTCGATCGTGGCGAAATGCTTCCCACATCTCGATCGCCGTCCCCATGGAAGCTTCAGGCACGAACGCCACAAGAACGTCCACATCGCGGCACATCTGGTTATGATGTAGGAACACCGCGCGTCCAGTGGCGTCGTCATATTCCAGCGAACCTGCGTGCTCAGCCTGCGGATCGTAGACGTTGCAGGCACGGAAATATTGCGGCAGGAGCGCGCGCAGCCGTGTTCGATAGGTCTGGGAATGGAGCGTCGCCCCAGCATGGGATCCCTGCATGATGCCGGCCACAAAAAAATTCAGGCCCGTCATGTTGTCTTCAGGAACCGCGGACTGCACACCCTGGGTCTGATTCATCACTGCCCCCCTCAGTACTGACCGAAACTGCCATTGGATATCCTATTCGAAACCACCACCGCCCCGCGCATTCCGCGCGCCCAGTTTGTCCGTGCAACCCATCACGTACGGCCCGGCGCGAGCCTTACCAACCGGATATCGTGCCACCCGGTCAAAAAAAATGCGCGCACCGTGCACGCATGTGGGCGTCTAAGAATCAAACAGTCGAACTAAACAGTTACCGAATACGGAATTCTAATGGCTGAAGGGAAACACTCGCACCACGATGTCTCTCCTCTCTCTCCTAATGCGGGTGGCCCGCAACCCACAAGGGAGTACGCCCTTGTTCCGCGGCGCTC
>CAZSOG010000142.1:0-8545 GCA_964607555.1 uncultured Pirellulaceae bacterium
GGAGAATCGTCGCGCAACGTGACACGTCACGTCGATCAGGAGTAAGAGTAAGAGTAAGATTAAGATTAAGATTAAGAGTGAACTAACCTGCCGTTCATGGCCCAAGGCCGTGAACGGTTACGACTCAAGATCATCGAATTCCGGCCCATAAGGGGTCTAAAGGTCCAACACATGTCCCGAACTAAAACCGATCCGCGTGTCTCGAATCCAACAGGCATTGGCTGGGGAACAGTTGGCAGAATGCTCCGCGCGACGTTGGTCGGTCCGACGCTCGCCTGCATTTGGCTTGGCACGGGTGTGGCCCCGGCCGCGCAAAACCCGGCCATCGTACGCACTGAATTCGTCTACGACCACGCCCCCTTTCCAAGCTGTCATGCTTCGACGATCGCGGTTTCCGGTGGACACCTGATTGCCGCGTGGTTTGGCGGCACGGACGAGGGGAACAAGGACGTCGGCATTTGGAGCGCGCGCCATGACGGCAAGCGGTGGACCGCGCCGGTTGAAGTGGCCAACGGGATCGAGTCGCCACGGCGCCGCTACCCCTGCTGGAACCCCGCACTGTATCAGGTAGCCGACGGCCCCTTGCTGCTGTTCTACAAGGTCGGTCCGCACCCTTCCACCTGGTGGGGCATGCTGACAACATCAACGGACCACGGAAAAACCTGGAGCAAACCGGTTCGCTTGCCACCCGGTATCCTCGGTCCGATCAAGAACAAGCCGGTCATGCTCGCCGGCGGACGATTGCTGTGCGGGTCGAGTACGGAGGACCACGGTTGGCGTGTCCATCTGGAATGGACGGACGACCTCGGTCGCCATTGGGCCAAATCCGGTCCCTTGAACGACGGCACGACGATCGGTGCCATTCAGCCAACGATCCTGTGTCACCATGGCGGCGTGCTGCAGATTCTATGTCGCACGCGTCGGTCGGAAAAGATTGCCCAATCGTCTTCGGTCGATGGTGGCAAGACCTGGTCGCCGCTGACGGCGACTAGCTTGCCAAACCCTAATTCTGGAATCGACGCGGCGACGCTTCGCGACGGCCGCCACGTGCTGGTCTATAACCACACGACGCGCGGCCGCAGTCCCCTGAACGTCGCCGTCTCGCCCGACGGTCAAACATGGTTCGCCGCCGCCGTGCTGGAGGACCAGCCGGGCGAATACTCATATCCAGCCGTGATCCAGGCACCGGACGGACTCGTGCACGTTACCTACACATGGCGCCGCGAGAGAATTCGCCATGTCGTGCTCGACCCCGCCAGATTGCAACTGCGCAAAATCGTCGCCGGCCAATGGCCGTAGCAATTATCGTTCGCGTCACACCTATTTCACGGCTGGAACGGGAGGCGCCGGCACGACCTGAACCTTGGTTCCAACCTGACGTTCCGCCAGATAGATCTTGTACGCCTCGGGATGCTGCCGTTTCAGGTCGGCCGCGTTTTTCGCGTCATAGTGCACGATCTTTGGTTTCCCATTGACCGTTTCCGCGATCGACATTTTGATCCGGCCCCGCGCATCCTCTTGGATCTTGATCTGTTTCCCATTCCGTTGGATTTCGATCGTGCGCATCCCGTTGCCGCCGACCTGGAACTTGATCGCGCGCATGCCACCACCGATTACCGCCTGGATCTGGATTCTGCCCTGAAGCTGAAGTCCACCCGGCACGGGAACCGGGAGCATACGCTGGCCATTACCGAGGATGCGTGGAACAACCATGCCCGCCACCTGCTGTTCGGACACGCTAGCCGACGGCGCAAGGGGCCGCAATATGGCGCGCGCGCGGACGGCAACCGTCCCGCTTTCCGGCTTGGCCAATTGTTCGAGTGCCTTCTGGGCCGCCTCTTTGCGGCCCGTATCCGTGGAGCGAAAGGCGCGCGCCAGGATCCCGAGCGCGCGGGTTCGCGTTTCCAAACTGGCCTCGTGCATCGCACCGACCAGCGCGGCGTAGACGCGCGGCCCGGTTTTCTCCAATTTTTTCGTGGCGCGTTGCCGGACCTGGAAATCATCGTCGTTGAGATCATGGATCCACCGCGCCAACTCCGTCGCGGATGGCTCTTTTGCCGTGGGTTCGGCCGCCAGAGTAAAGCAAGATCCGACCGAGATCAGCATGAAACAAAGCACCGTCACCAGTGCTGGACTCCGTTCTGCCGTGGTCATGGATCAACTCCTTGTGCGTGTGCAACACGGATTTCCGCCACCGGTCATGAAACAACGGGGCGATCAAGTGTGTATTATACTGAGGGCCGGCGGTGAAATCGAGTGATGAACCGGGACTCGAATCCGCGGGCGGAGAAATTCGTGGCGACCGTTCATGGTGGGGAAGAGGGGAAAGGGCGAATGCGAAACACACGCATCGGGATTGGCCTGGCTACCTGGTTGGTGCTGATTGGCGGTGGCCTGCTGTGGACCAGTTCGCCTACATTTCCATTGCGTGGCCGCGGCGCCCAATTAGCACGTGATCTATGGCATTTCACGTCGGCACGCCGCCGAACTGTATCGCTCGATCTGAATGACTCTGTTTGGATGGCGGTTGGAGACCCCATCTACGTGGTTCAGGGACCGCACTCAATTACGCAAGTGGGTGAAATTCAGCGTGTGCGTGCCCCATCGGCATCCAGCAGTGCCGGGCGGGCCGCCAGGACGCGAACCGGCACCGCATTGTTCTATCCCAACGCCCCGGCACTCGGACCGGAATACGAACTGGTCGGCTACGTGACACCTCGGTCTTTAGATTGGGTTCTCAAGACCATGTTGCCGGCCGCGAAACGGACGGCGATTACCCGAGAAATCACGCAGGCATACCAGGACTATCACGGCGAGATCCTTGACGCCCTGAAGCCCGTGGCGATCGCCGGGCTCCGGGAATCGCTCCATGTGGCCGAGCAGGAGTTGCGCCGGGCGCTCGCGGCACACCGGGCTGAACTGGAAGAACTGGGTGACCAGTACCAACAGGAGGTCCTCGAGCAAGAACTGCTCCCGCTGGTGCGAACCGAGATCTGGCCCACGGTCAGGCAACATGCCGAACCTTTGGCGAACCAGGTCGGGCAAGAGATCTGGGCTCGCGCTTCTCTGTGGCGATTTGGTTGGCGGTACCTCTACGACAAATCGCCGTTGCCGGAAAAGAACCTGACACAAACCGAATGGGATCGATTTGTTCAAGACGATGTTATTCCCGTGTTGCAGCAACATTCCGAGGATTTCATCGCCGCGCAGCGTAAGATCCTGATCGACATTGTCCAAAACCCCAAGATACGGGCAACGCTGCGCGATAATTTGACGCGCGTGGCCCACGACGACCAATTCAAAGATCTGTTCTGGAAGATCATGCGCGAGGCCATTGTCGATAATCCTCGCGTGCATGCCACGTTGCAGCAACAGTGGAAGAGCCAGGAGGCCCAACAAGCCGTGCGTCTGGCTTCCGCACGCATCGAGACGTCGGTACGCCGTATCGGAGACCTGCTGTTCGGCACGCGCGAAGACGGGATCGCGCCCGAGTTCGCACAGGTATTGCGCAACCAAATCCTTGACAAGGATTGCCGCTGGTTCGTTCTGCAACGCGTGGCACGCGGCCGGCCGGCCACTGCCCCGCGTACCAAGCAACTTGTTCTGCCTGTCCGGCATGGGCGAAGCCCCGACGTGAATCCGTTCGCTGTCACTTTGCACGGAATGCGCCCATGATCGATACCGACCGGCAGTCGAACGAAGTGCCACGCGCCGGGACCGAGGTCGTCCTGCACGATGTCTCGATGCGCGCGGGACACCAACAGCTTCTTGATGGTGCGTCGGCGACATTCGCCGCGCACCAAATGACCTTGGTCGTGGGGCGGAGCGGTGTCGGCAAATCGACACTGCTCAGAGCAATCGCCGGGCTGATTGACGAGGAAGATACCGAGCTGGCGATCACCGGTCAAATCGAGATACGGACCGGCTCACGGCGGCGGAACCCCCGTGCCGGCCTGGTTGGCGTCGTGTTTCAAGATTATGCCTTGTTTGACGAGCTGAAGCCAGAGCAGAATGTCAAACTGGCCGAAGCACATCGCCCCGATTCCGAGGACACGGCCGCCGCGCCGACTCCCGAAAAGCTCCTGGAAGAGCTTGGGGTTCCGACCGATGTTCGAACCGCCGCCTTGAGTGGCGGCCAACGCCAACGACTTGCGATCGCACGCGTGCTGGCGTACGCGCCACCCGTCGTCTTGTATGACGAACCCACGTCGGGATTGGACAGCGCGACGGCTCGGGATGTGGCCCATGTCATCCACGCGACACACACACGGCACCCGACGACATCGATCATCGTCACGCACGATTATCAAGCCCTGATGCCGGTCGCCGACACGATCTACCTGATCGATCCGAATACGCAGTCACTGCGCCAGATCGCCCATTCCGAGTGGTCACGGCTTGATCGCCTGCTCGAAGCAGCGGAGTTCAAATCCTCCGCTTCCGCCGATTCCACGCCGACGTCATTCTGGCGCCGAGCCCTGCAGCGAACCGGGCACGCTCTGGGCGATTTTTTTGCGGGCACGTCGCGGGGCCTGGAAACGGCACTCGCCGTGCCCTTCCGTTTGCTCCCGACATGGAAGAGTCCCGTGTGGGGCCTGCGGTTTCTGACACACTATTTGCGCTCCGTCGCCGGTCCCTCCGCGTGGCTCTATATCGCCATCGCCGGTGCCATCATCGGCTTTGTCGCGACCTATTTTACGTTCCGATTCTTGCCCAGTGCCAACTATACCAAGCCACTCCTGATCGAGGACCTACTACGTTCGATGGGCTTCGCGCTCTATCGGATCCTCGTGCCGATTCTAGTCACGATCCTGATCGCGGCACGCTGCGGTGCCGCCGTCGCCTCGGATGTTGGCAGTAAACGTTACGGACACCAGATCGACGCGATGCGAACCTTGGGCGCTCATCCGAAACGCTACTTGCTGACCGGAATTCTCCATGCGTTTCTGTTCGGGACGCCCTGGCTGCTTGCCATCGGCTACGCAGCGGCCGCCGTGACCAGTCTGGTCGTGTTCACCGCCACGCACCCGGACCGCGGGCCGTGGTTCTGGCAGCTGCATTTTCATCGCGAGCTGGCTATCCCGGGCCAGCTTCTCTATGCCGGCACATACTGGTTGCTGGCCAAGACGACCGTGTGCGCGATCGGGATCGCGCTGATCGCCTACCGGATCGGCGCCCGGCCGAAGGATTCAAGCCGGGCCGTCAGCCAGGGCGTCACTTCGACCATCCTCTGGGCCACCCTGTTCGTCCTGTTCGTCCACTTCGTCTTCGCGTTTCTCGAATTCAAGTGATCGATCAGGTGCGTTGCGGGGCGCCCGCATCAAGGGATCCGATCTGCTTCGGCACTTCCCCAAGACTTGTTGGGCCTGGGACCCATTTCGAAAACGAGCGTCCCACCCTTGAGCAGTTCATCCGCATGGATCCATGCCTTGGTCCACGGCCGGCCGTTCCATTGGGCCGACTGAATGTACATGTTCTCCGGCCCGCTGTTGTGCGTCTCGATGACCAGCCGCGTGCCGCGACCGTACGCGGGATCCAAACGGACCACGGCGCGTTCAAACAGCGGGGAACCGAATTCATAGATCGGCCGCACGCGGCAGCCGCCATCGGTTTGGAACAGGCCGATGGCACTCATCACGAACCAGGCTCCCATTTGCCCCTGGTCCTCGTCGCCCGGCCAGCCGTCGATTGGGCCGTTGCCGTAGTACTTGTCCATGATCGCGCGTGCCCATTTCTGTGTCAGCCAAGGCGCGCCGGCATAGTTGAACAGGTAGGCCACTTGCATGCTCGGTTGGTTGCCGTGATTGATCGGAAACCGCGACATCCGGTCGCCGGTCGCGTTGAAATTGGACTTTTCCGACTTCGCCAACCCCTCATCCAGACGCTGGACAAATCGATCGCGCCCCATTGCCTTGACGAGCCCCACCACGTTTTGCGGAACAAACCAAGTATATTGCCATGGATTGCCCTCCACCCAGCCGCCCGCGGCACTGTACGGATCGAACGGCGCCAACCAACGACCGTCCGGCTGCCGTGGCCGCATGAATCCCGTTTCCTTGTCGAATAAGCCGCGCCATGATTCGCCCCGCTTGCTGAACTGCCGATACGGTTCCGCGTGGCCCAGCACCTTCGCGAACTGGGCCACGCACCAGTCGTCATAGGCATATTCCAGCGTATTGGAAGCACTCCCCTTGCCCATCGGAATGTAACCGTACTGCAGATAGGGGCCCAGATCACGGTTCCCCACGTGCCCGCCGCCCGGATGCGGGCCGGCGGGCGTCGTCTGGCAGTGGATCATGCCAGCCAATGCCTGCTCGGCGTCGTAGTTGCGAATACCCATTTGATACGCGCCAACAATTAACGGGATCGCGTGTTCGGCGACCATGATGCTGGAGTACTCGATTCCGGTCGGCCCTTTCGCCAGCCAGCCCCCCTTGTCATTGATCTCCAAGAGCGAGCGAACCCACATGTCGGAGACTTCCGGCGTGACCAGATTCCACAGCTGATTCAGGTTCCAGAACGTGTTCCAAAACGCGTCGCAACCGAGCACGGGCGAGTCTGGATCGGCCAGCTGTTGCGGCTTCTCGTACATGTCCGTGTAACGACCGTTGACGTCGGACCAGATGGTTCGCGCACAGTAGGAGCGATAGAAGTTCGTGTAGAACTTGGTCCGATTCGCCGGGGTCCCACCGACCACGGCAATCCGGCCCAGCAACTTGTTCCAGACCTGGTAGGCGTGCTTGCGGCACATTTCAAAGTCCCACCCAAACGGGCCCATCTCGTGGTCCAGGTTCAAACGTGCCTGGTCAATACTCACCAGTGAAATCCCCGTTTGCAATTGGATGACTTCGCTCTGTTTGGTCGCGAAATTCAGAAATGCACCGATATCATCCCGCCCCGTCACTTCGGTCGCATTCTCTTGTACCGTACCGTTAAGCCAGGTTCCCATTGACCGGAACGGTTTATCGGTCCGGGCCACGAAATAGACCACGTAGTCCTGGTATTTCGCGTTCCGCCCGCTTATCAAATGGCTGTATCCTTCTATCTCGGTACTACTGACACGCCGAATCTTCGCATCCAGCAGCGTCTTGCCATATTCGGACGGAAACAGGAGGTCGACCAGGACCCGCGCTTGATCCGATTTTGGAAATGTGTAACGTTGAAATCCGGCACGCGTGGTGCAGGTCAATTCAGCGCGGATCGCATAGTCCTCCAAGGTGACCGCATAGTAGCCGGGTGACGCCACCTCCGTCGCGTGGCGAATCCGCGAGCGATAACCGGCGTCGGGGTTCCGTTCCGGACCGGGTTGCGTTGCCAGTGGCCCCACGGTCGGCATTGTCAGCAACCCGGCCATCGTCCACGAGTGAATATGCGTGAAGCCGGCAATGTTCTCGATCGTGTATTCATAGCCGGCCTTCCAGATCGCGCGGGCCGGGTCCTCGCCCTGGTTGTCGGGGCTCAGCTTCACCATGCCGAACGGCATCGACGGACCCGGATATAGCATCCAACGTGACGTGGCCGTGCCGAGCAGCGGATCGACCCAGTCCGCCGGCTGGCGGTCTTTCGCGCGAGGGACGAGCACGGTGGTCCGGGCCAGCCGCTTGTCGCTTTGCATGATCTCGACATCCGTCTCTGCCGGATGATCGACCGCCGGCAGACAAAGCGTAACCGTGGTTGCGCGACCCGTGCCGGCACGGACCACTTTCGAAACCTGGCCGAGCCGGACGGTCAACGCCCGTTCCGCCCCCAGATTCATGACGTTGACGCGCGCGTACTGGACCGGCTCGCCACCCTGCATAATGCGCCACGGTTGCACGACCACATCCCGCACGATCACGCGATCAACCGGTTGCAACGACGTGCCCACCGGTGCCTCGAACTCGATCGCGTCGTATAACACCCAGCTGCCGGCCACATTGTCGATCGTGATCTCGTTCGTGCCGGCCCGGAGCATGGCCGGTGGGACGTCGAGCGTGAATCGATGCGCGCGCCCGGCCGCCGCGTTCCCTTGAATCGACGCATCGGGGCCACCCTTGGGCGTCTGATGTTCAAACGCGTGGCCGTTGACCGTGACGATCAATTCAGGTGGCGTCCGATTGTGCGTGTCCAGCAGGTCCACGATCAAGCGATGCGGACCGGACCTTGGCCGATCGCGAAGGCCGAAGAAGACCGAGAACCGGTGGGCGCGGCCACCCGCCCACGCGTCATCCGGACCCGGGTGCACATACGGCCAGTCCGCACGTGCGTTGGATCGCCCCACGACAAACAGACCATCTTTCGCATAATGCGAATAGCCGCCCGGACCGAGTGCCAACTCGTCGGCACAATCATCCGGTTTACCGATACTCCACAACGAGACGGATGTCGCTCCGGCCATGGCAAGAGAACAAACGCCCAAGGAAACAAGAGCCGCGATCGTGGTTGCAATTCGAGTCGGGACACGCATTGGAGTGGCCTCGTGGAGAAAAAACAGCGATGGATCAAGATTGAAGTTGATCGTCCCGCGGAGATCAAAACATGGCACATCGACAGCCCATTATATCGT